>DASSIU010000111.1:0-7326 GCA_035691585.1 Sphingomicrobium sp.
ACGATGGCAAGTGCGACTGCCCGCGCTTTCGGCTCGAGCGCGCCCGGTTCGTCCAGTTCCTTGTGCAGTACCTCGGCATCGGGGCGATCGGTGTCGGGAGCCTGGAGCGCGACGAAGATCATGAGCACGACCAGCCCGCCCATCAGCAGATAGACGAGCGACCAGCTCATCCGCGCCGCCAGGACGAGGGCGATCGCTCCGCCGACGATGGAGGCGATGCGGTAACCGAACTGGTAGATCGCCGAGAGAAGTTCGACCGGCGTCCGCTCGTCCGCGACGTCGATCCGCCAGGCATCGACCGCAATGTCCTGCGTCGCCGAGGCGAGCGCGCCGATCACCGCGAAAATGGCGAAGGTGCCGATGTTGGTCGCCGGATTGGTCGCCGCGAGACCGGCAAAGCTCGCGACGAGCACCCCCTGGCACAACACGATCCAGCTCTTCCGGCGACCAATCCGTTCGAGCAGCGGAAGCCGAAAGCGATCGACCAACGGCGACCAAAGGAATTTGAAGCTGTAGCTGAGGCCCGCCCACGACAGCACGCCGATCGTTGCGAGGTTGATCTTCGCCTCGCCGAGCCAGGCGTTCAAAGTGCCGATCAGCAGCGCGAAGGGAAGCCCTGACGAAAAGCCAAACGCCAGCATGGTCGCGGCCTTGCGAGTCGAGAGTGCCGCCTTCAGCAGCTTCCATCCCTTGGGTCGCTCGCCTGCCACTGCTGTTCCCCTGCCCGCCGGCTGTTCCATGAATTCTTAGACTGGTTTCACGGCCTGCCTAGCCCCGCGATGAATAACCCCGGGGCTACTCCTCGTCCGCGATGACAAACAGCTCCAGGCCCTTGGGCGACTTGACAGTCTTGCCCTGGATGTGGCGGTCGACGCTTTCGATCGCCTTGGTGAGCTGACGCTCGGTGTAGGGCTTCAGCAGGCAGCCGACAGCGATCTCCGAAGCGCCGGGATAGGGATGGCCGGTCGCGAACAATGTCGGGATGCCACGTTGCCGCGCGTGCCGCGCGAGCTGGATGCCGGTCTGCTGCGATTTCAGGCGGACATCGCTGAGCACCAGGTGGACCTCCTCGCTCTCCAGCACATCGAGCGCTTCGTCGAGGTCATCGACCGTCGCCACCACCTCGTAGCCGGCATCGCCGAGCGTCTTCTCGTTGCTGAATGCGGTCAACGGCTCATCCTCGACGATGAGGATGCGCTTGACGACCTGCTTGTGCTTCCCGAACAGCATCCGTTGCCCAACCAATGACTTCGCCACCGCAACGAACGAGGCGCAAACCTGTGCCGAACCGCCCCCGGGGCGAGCGCCGCTCCGTGCCTGCAATGCCGCCGAAACCCGACGGCGGGCCCCAGCGCATCGCCAAGCTGCTTGCACGCGCCGGAGTCGCCTCGCGCCGCGAGATCGAGCGGATGATCGCCCAAGGCCGCATCGCGCTTCACGGTGAAAAGCTGACCACGCCCGCGACGGTGCTTGAAAATCTCACCGGCGTTACCGTCGACGGCAAGCCAGTCCGGGCCGCTGCCGAGACACGCCTGTTTCGATTTTACAAACCGCCGGCGACCCTCACCGCAGAGCGCGATCCCAAGGGCCGGCCAACCATTTACGATCGCCTGCCGCCCGGACTGCCGCGCGTCATGCCGGTGGGACGCCTGGATTTCATGACCGAGGGGCTGCTGTTGCTGACCAACGACGGCGAGCTGAAGCGCCTGCTCGAACTCCCACGGACCGGGGTGGTCCGAACGTACCGCGCGCGTGCCTACGGGCAGGTCAGCCAGGCGCAGCTGGAGCAGCTAGCCGAGGGAATTACCATCGACGGCATGCGCTATGGCTCGATCAACGCCAATCTCGAACGGCGCACGGGCAGCAATTGCTGGGTCGAGATGAGCTTGGCGGAGGGCAAGAACCGCGAGGTTCGGCGGGTGCTTGCTCATCTTGGCCTGCAGGTCTCTCGACTGATCCGGGTGGCTTACGGCCCGCTGACGCTCGACGGATTGGAACCGGGCGACGCCGACGAAGTCGCGGGGGCCGAACTCGAGGTCTTTCGTAAGACTCTCAAATGAGGATCATAGCGGGCAAGTGGCGCGGCCGGACTCTGGAGGCGCCGGCCGGACTTGCCACGCGGCCCACCGCGGACCGGGTCCGTGAAACGCTCTTCTCCATGCTCGCCAGCCGCTTTGGGAGCTTTGCGGATTTGCGCGTCGCGGATTTGTTTGCTGGCAGCGGGGCCCTCGGCTTCGAAGCCTTGTCTCGCGGCGCGGCCTCCGTGACGTTCGTCGAGAATGGGTCGAGCGCAGCAGAAGCGATCCGCCGCAATGCGACAAAGCTCGGCGCGGAATCCAGAATAATTGTCGGCTCGGCCCTGACGCTCCCCCGCATCGAACCATTCGACCTGATTTTCGCCGACCCACCCTACGCCCCAGGTTCGGGAACGGCGGTCGTGCGGTCGATCGTCGACGCCGGCTGGCTCGCCCCCGGTGCGTGGTTCAGCATTGAAACAAGCCGCGACGACAGTGTCGATCCATTCAGCCTGGAGATTGATGCAATGCGCGACGTGGGCCGAGCGCGGCTTACGCTTCTGCGCCGGCCTTAGCGGCCTTTCGAATTTCGTCGATTTCGGTCCCCAGCCGGCGACCGACCGCAGCGGCGGCCGCCTTGCCCGCTTCCTTCACCGCCTTCCCCGCCCGCTTGCCACGCGAGGCCCCGCCGGCGAAGCCATGTTCCGCCAGGGAAGCCAGGGCCGCTGTCGCCGCGACAGCGACCAGCTCGGCCACGAGCGGACTCTGCAGCAGCTTCACGAACGCCTCGCCCGCGTCGAAGCTTCTCTGCTTGTCCGACCGGCCGCCGGAATTAGCGCGTGCGACCGACCTCGACGAGCTCCTGTTCCCGCTCTTGGCGCCGCCTTTTGGACTAGCCTTCTTCGCCATCGTGATTGCTCCTCGTGAGGTGGGTTTGCAGACTTAACTCTCCCGACGCGCGCGGTATCCGCAACCGTCTCGGCGCGCCATGGTGTATTGACACGATAATACACGAAGCGTTATTCCGCCAGTAGCAGGAGGTCAGGAATGTATAGTCAGCAAGAGCTGGACGATGCGGTTGCTTCAGGCGTGATCACGGCCGATGCCGCCGCTGCGCTGCGGGCGCATGTGGAAAAGCAACGCTCGACCGCCATCCCTGATGAAGAGCAGTTCCGGCTGATTACGGGCTTCAACGACATTTTCGTTTCAATCGCCGCCGCGATCCTGCTGTTTGCAGTGGGATGGATCGGCCAGAGCATCGGCCAGTCGGCCGGTCTTACGATCACCCCCCGGGGCCCGACCTTCCTCGCGCCGCTATTCGTGGCGATCACCGGATGGAGTCTCGCACTCTATTTTACCGCGCGGCGGCGGATGGCGCTGCCCTCGATCCTGCTCCTGCTGGCGTTTGTCGGCGGGGTATTCGCGACCGCGCTGTTCGGACTCATCCTCGGCGTCGGCTCCGACAATGTCGATGGCAATGACAAGCTCGGCGGAGCACTCGCTGCCGTGTCGGCGGCAATCGCGGGTGGCGGAGCCTGGATCCACTGGCGCCGCTTCCACGTGCCGATCACCGTTGCCGCGGGTGCCGCGTCAGTTGCCGGAATAGTCATCGGGATTTTGGTTTCCGCTCTCGGACAGAATGCCGAAGAAGCACGGAATGTGATCCTGGGCCTCGTCCTGTTCCTTGGCGTCGGAATTTTCCTGTTCGCGATGTGGTGGGATTCTTCGGACCGTGCCCGGCTAACCCGCAGGGCCGACGTCGCCTTCTGGCTGCACCTTCTCGCGGCGCCCATGATCGTCCACCCGATCTTCACGTTGCTTGGCCTCAACAACGGAAGCGCGAGCCTCAGCGAAGGGCTGATCGTGATCCTGCTGTACATCGCACTTGGCCTCACCGCCCTCGCGGTGGATCGGCGAGCGCTGCTGGTCTCGGCTCTCGCTTACGTTCTCTGGGCGCTTGCGGACCTGTTCAAGCGCTTCGGCGCGGTTGAGCTCAACATCGCGCTGACTGCGCTGGTGATAGGCTCCGCGCTGCTGCTCCTGTCGGCCTTCTGGCACCAGGCGCGCGCCGCGATCGTCCGGCCATTGCCCGAGAGCCTGCGCGACAAGCTACCGATCCTGGATCGCCCGGCGATTACCCAACAAGCCGCATAAGCCGCCGCTCGATCGGGGCGAGCACCCCTGCAAGGTCGTGGCCCCGCTTGAGCACAACGCCATGTTCGCCGACCAACGCGAACGCCCCCTGCTTCAGCCGAAGCGCGGGGCGTTTCTCGATGCGGACTTCGGGCCGCTCGGAATGGCGACGGAAAGCGGCGAAGACGGCGACGTCGGGGTCGATACGAAGCGCATAGTCGCGCCAATGCCCCGCAGCGACCATCCGGCCATAGAGGTCGAGGATGCGCATCAATTCCCTGCGGTCGAACGTGGCGATTGGGCGCCGGTCCCAGGCTGCCGGGAACGGCGCGATGACGCTCAAGCGCTCTTCACCTTCGGCTGCGGCGCCCTTGCGGTTTGGAGGGCCTTCAGCTCTTTCCGGAGCTCTTCGATCTCATCTTCCAGCTCGGTGAGGCGCGACCGAACCGGATCGCAATCTTCTCCGCAAGGCGTTCCATAGGGCATGAATCCCGGACTATAATGAACGACGTCGACAGGAACCGGCTTGGCCGGGATTCCGACCACCGTCTGGCCGGCCGCAACGTCTTTGGTAACAACGGAATTGGCCCCGATCTTTGCGCCCTCGCCCACCTCGATCGGTCCGAGCACCTGCGCCCCGGATCCGATCACCACTCCGGACCGAAGCGTCGGGTGGCGCTTGCCGCCCGTACCCGTGGTCGGGTTGGTGCCGCCCAGTGTCACATGCTGGTAAATGGTGACGTCATCGCCGATCTCCGCGCTTTCACCGATCACGCTGAAGCCGTGGTCGAGAAAGAAGCGCTTGCCGATCTTGGCGCCCGGATGGATGTCGATCCCCGTTAGAAATCGTGCGAAATGATTGATCAGACGCGCAACGAAGAATAGGCGTCCTTCCCAGAGCCAGTGCGCGATTCGGTGCAGCCCGAGCGCTGCGACACCCGGATAGAAGAGCACGTCCCAGCGTGAACGCGCCGCGGGATCACGGGATTTCACCGAATCCAGGTAGGCGATCAGGCCCGATTGCAAGCGTCGAACTTCCTTCCCGTTGACCGGCAATCTAAGTGCGAAGCGGGTCAAATACCAGCATGCGCAATCGATGGCCGCGGAACAGGAAGCTACTCCGCGGATTTCGACGCCTGATTAACGAGCCAAGGGGGATTTGATCTTTTCCGCTTTTAATCCCCTCTATTCGCTCGCTGGATTCCTCGTTGGAATGCTGGTTGGGCTGACCGGCGTCGGCGGGGGATCGCTGATGACCCCGATCCTGGTGTTGATGTTCAATTTCCACCCAGTGACGGCGGTCGGAACCGATCTTCTCTATGCGTCGGTGACCAAGACGGTCGGCACCGCCGTCCATGGCAAGCAGGGGACAGTCGACTGGCGAATCGTGACCGCGCTCGCGGCAGGGAGCGTTCCGGCGGCCATCATAACGTTGTTCGTGATGAGCCGCGTCGGGACGCTGGACGCGAACGCAGCCGGCACGTTGAATCTCTTGCTCGGAGCAGCGCTGCTGTTGACCAGCTTTTCGGTCTTCTTCCGCCCGTGGATCCTGGGCTGGGCCGGCCACCACATTCGCGCACTCGAGCCGCATCGCCTCCGCCGCTGGACCATCTTCCTGGGCATTGCCCTCGGCATTCTGGTCTCTGTCACGTCAGTTGGCGCGGGAGCGCTTGGAACGACCGCGCTGCTGATCCTCTACCCTCGGCTGCCGGTCGCCCGCATTGCCGCAAGCGACATCGCCCATGCCGTGCCGCTGACGCTGATTGCCGGCATCGGTCATTGGCTGATGGGATCCGTCAATCTGACATTGATGATTGCCCTTCTGGCCGGTTCGATCCCGGGAATCATCGTCGGAAGCTTACTCAGCGGCCGCTCCTCGGACGCGGTGCTGCGGCCCGTTCTGGCGATTACCTTGCTCGTCGTCTCGGTTCGGATGCTGATCGGCTAGGCCGGCTGGCTTAAATCGCCCGAGTCCATTAAGAGCCTGCCGGTGATTGGATTTCTCGATTAGATGATCGTTCATCTCCCAACCGTCAAACAGCTCCAATATCTCGTCGCGCTGCGCCGCTTCGGCCATTTCGGGAGGGCCGCCGACGCCTGCTTCGTCACGCAATCGACGCTGTCCGCGGGCTTGCGCGAGCTGGAGACGCTGCTCGGGATAACATTGGTCGAGCGAACCCGCCGCGTTGTGCGATTCACGCCTCTTGGCGAGAAGATCGCCGACAAAGCGGTGAGGGTCCTTCGCGAGACCGAGGAGCTTGCAGAGATGGCCCGCGCGCAGGGGCGGCCTCTTCACGGCGAGCTCCGGATGGGCGTCATCCCGACCATCGCGCCGTTCCTTCTGCCCACCATGCTCCCGCGACTCCGCGAGCAGTGGCCGCAGCTCAAGCTCTACCTTCGTGAGGAAACGAGCCAGGCCGCATGCGAGGCACTGCACCGGGGACAGCTCGATTGCGTCCTGCTCGCCCTGCCGTTTGCCTGCGGCGAGGTGGACAGCGCCCAGCTGTTCGATGACCCGCTGTTCATCGCCTATCCGCGCGGGGAAGCGCCGAAGGCGGCGTCGGTCGCCGCGAAGGATATCGACGAGAACCGGCTGCTGCTTCTGGAAGACGGGCACTGCCTGAAGGACCATGCCTTGTCGGCCTGCAACCGGCCGGAGCTACGCGCCCATGCAGAGATGATGGGCACCTCGCTCCACACCCTGGTGCAGATGGTCGACAACGGCCTTGGCCTGACCTTCGTGCCCGGGATGGCGATCGAGGCCGGCATCCTCGTCGGCACTGGGGTCGATTCGAGACCGCTCCGATCCGAACACCCGTATCGCCGCATCGCGCTGATCTGGCGCCGGTCAAGCCCGCGCGAGAGCGAGTTCCAGATGCTGACCAAAACGCTGCGCCGGATCGCGGGCGACCTGATTCCAAGTGCGATCGAACCGGCAGCCCCCGCGCCTGAGCCCGCTTGCGCCTGACTCGAGCGCGGTGCCGTTCTATTTCGCCATTGCCGGTTCGCGCTCCGGAGTCCGCTTGGCGTTCTTCGACCGACGAAGGTCGAACCGATCGGCGTTCATCACCTTGTTCCAGGCGGCGATGAAGTCCCGGACGAACTTCTCTTTCGCATCCGCCGCGGCATAGACCTCCGACAGTGCTCGAAGCTGCGAGTTCGAGCCAAACACCAAGTC
>DASSIU010000112.1:0-3681 GCA_035691585.1 Sphingomicrobium sp.
AGGCCGAGCGCATCAAGCTCCACGTCTATCCAGGGGGGCACATGTTCTACGCACGGCCCGATAGCGCGCAGGCATTCAAGCGCGACGCCATGGCGATCTACGGCGCCCGCTGACCGGTTGCTAACCCTGTCGAACTGAAGCACCCTCCCCTTCGCCAATGAGGGAGGGTTTCATGCACGCAAGTCCGCTGCTCGGGCCGATCGTGGCGCTGGTCGCCTGGACGCTGATCATCCAGATCTGGATGTACGCGACGCGATTGCCGGCGATGCGTCGCGCGGGAATCACTTTCAAAGGCCGCGTCGGCACGAGGGGCGGAGCGCTCGAGGGTAAGATACCCGACCAGGTCAACTGGAAGGCCCACAACTATAATCACCTGCTCGAGCAGCCGACGATCTTCTACGCAATCGTCATCGCCCTGATCCTGATGGGCTTCGACGCGCCGATCAACGTCTACATCGCCTGGGCCTATGTCGCATTCCGCGTCGCACACAGCCTTGTTCAGACGACCGTGAACGTCGTCTTCTATCGGTTCTTGTTGTTCGTCGGCGGAAGCGTGTGCCTGATCGCCCTGACGATCCATGCAGCCCTGCGGCTCATCCTCGGGCACTGAAGCGCGCCGCAAGCTCGACGTGCGTCGACCAGCGGAATTGGCCGATAGGTTCAACCCAGTCGAGCGTGCAATTGCCCTCGACGAGTGTCCTGGCGTCACGAGCGAAGGTCGCCGAGTTGCAACTTACGTAGGCGATCCGCCGCACCGCTGAGCCTGCCAGTGCCTTGACCTGCTCTTCCGCTCCGGCGCGCGGCGGATCGAGCACGATAGAGTCGAACCGCCTGAGTTCAGCCGCGTCCAGTGGCCTCCGATAGAGGTCGCGATGCTCCACCCACATGCCCGGCGCGGCCCGCTGGAGCGCCGCTGCAGCGTCGCGTGACGCTTCGGCGGCATAGCTCGCTCGCATTGATAACGCGAAGGTACCAAGACCCGCGAACAGGTCGGCGATGTGGCTCCCGCCGGCCAGCCCTTCCTCAACCGCGCGCACGAGTGCATCTTCCCCCTCTTCGGTCGCCTGGAGGAAGGCGCCCGCAGGGAACGCGACGGGGATACCTGACAAGCTGATGGTCGCGAACTGAGGTTCGTACAAGGTCTCCGGGCCAAGTCCTCGATCGATGCTGAGGCGCGCCAGGTCGTGCTTTGTCGCGAAGGCTGTCAGCCGCTCGATTTCGTCCAATCTCCGTGCATGAACTCCCTTCAACAGCACGTCCGCGCCGCGATCGATGAGGGTGAGTTGCACCTCGGCGACGCGCTTGGGCTGGAGCATGTTGCCGAGCAGCTCCCGGATCGGCTCGACCAGTTCGAACAGCTCCGGGCGCAGGATGTGGCATTCCCGCATGTCGACGACGCGGTGCGACTGCTCGGCGTTGAAGCCGACCAATGCGCCGTCGCCAAGCTTCAAGACTTTGAGCGTCGCCCTTCGACGACTCTTCGGTGGAGAGAGATGCGGCGGCCGGATTTCGGTTTCGAGTTCATGCTGCGCGAGCGCAGTCTTGACCCGCGAGACGAGATATCCGCGATAGGCATCGTCGTCCGCGTGCTGGAGCTGGCAGCCGCCGCATTCCGGGAAGTGGCGGCAGGGTGGCTCCTGGTGGTGCTGGCCGAACGCCAGCGCTCCGTCGTCGAGCACGGCATCGCCGGGAACACCGAACGGCACATGCCGGCCATTTGCCGTCACGCCGTCGCCCCGCGCAGCAATGCGCACGATCAGCTCATTCATCCGAGGAGCGCGATCGCCTGAGGAATGGCGTCGACAAGGTCGTCCGCAATTAGCTGCGGCCCCGCGATGTCGGCCGCTCGGCCGTGGAGCCAGACGCCCGCGCAAGCCGCCTCGAATGCCGCCATACCGCGTGCGCGCATCGCGGCGATGATCCCGGCGAGTACGTCGCCGGTGCCCGCGCTGGCCAGCCAAGGATGCGCGTGAGGCGCGAAACCAAGCCTTCCGTCGGGAGATGCGACTAGCGTGTCGGGCCCCTTGTAGACCACCACCGCATCGGTCCGGTGTGCCGCCTCGAGCGCGCGCTCCGGTTTTGAGCCGCTGAGATTGCCGAACAGTTTGCGGAATTCGCCCTCGTGGGGGGTGATGATCGCGTCCTGTCCTTTAAGGCGCTCCGGCTCTCCCAGGTGTGTGATCGCGTCGGCGTCGATGACCTTCGGCGCCTTTGATGTCAGCGCCAGGGTCAACACCTGCGGAATGTCACCGAGGCCTGGGCCGACCAGCAGGCACCCGATCCGCTCATCATTCACCGGCGCATTGTCGATCTGAACGATCGCCGAAGGCAGCTCTTCGATCGGCCGCGAGGTACTGACCCGGACATAGCCGGCGCCAGCGCGCGCCGCAGCCTTCGCGGAAAGTGCGATCGCCCCCGGCATCGCCCCGGCAAGCGCGTGAACGAGGCCGCGGTCGTACTTGTGACCTCCCGGATCGAGCGCCGGCAGGCTGGGTCGGCCTATCTCGTGCCAACTGCTATCCGCTTGGATACCGATGTCGGCCAGCACGAGCCGCCCGCATTTCTGCATTGCCGGATGCAGCAGGTGCGCAGGTTTCAAGGCGCCGAAGGTGACGGTCATGCCGAAGCGCGGAACCGGGCTAAGCTCGGCCCCGGTGTCGGTTTCTACGCCGCTTGGCACATCGCAGGCGATGCTAACCAGTGCGGCCTTACAAAGGCGAGAAAGCTGTTTCACAACAGCATCTTCCAGGCCACGCTTGAGACCAGTCCCGAATAGCGAGTCGATGACCAAGGGCTCGCCCGCGGTCGATTCTGAAAGCCTCTCGACCTCACCGTGCCATTGCGACCGTGCCCCCTTGGCAGCGCTGCTCTTCGGTTCGCTCAGAGCCGCGATGCGGACCTGGACGCCACGGGCGGCAAGGTGACGCGCAGCGACATAACCGTCGCCTCCATTATTGCCGGGTCCGCACAGCACAAGCGCCGGGGTTGGCCCGGCAAAACGATACACCGCCTCCGCGAGCGCCGTCCCTGCCCGCTCCATCAACTCCTCGACTGACGTACCGCCATCGATCGCCCTCTGTTCGGCGGAGCGGGTCGCTTCTGCGGTGAGGATCGGACGGCCGCTCATGCGGCGCCCCTAGCGCAGGAAGGTTGGGAGGCGCCACCACTCTCGGGGCACCTGCTCGACCGCGGCATCGCGCGCGTCGTCGCTGTCGAACAGCGCAAAGCATGTGGCGCCCGAGCCTGACATTCGAACGAAATTCGCTCCAGGACGCGTCCCGAGCCAAGCGAGCACCACCTCAATCTGCGGCACGAGTTCCGTCGCCGGCGCCTCCAGGTCGTTGCGCCCCTCGCGCCACTCCCCAAGCGGTCCTCGATCCATGCCATCCCAACGGGTGTACACATCGGCTGTCGATAGCGGCACGCGAGGGTTGACCAGGAGCACGGGAGTTCCTGAAACGTCCGACAGGTCGATCGCCGTCAGAATGTCGCCGGCCCCGTCGCCGCGCATCGGCAGGCTGAGGAGGCACGCTGGAACATCGCTTCCAAGTGTTGGTGCGACCGTCTCCGCGTGTTTCGGATCGATCCGCCACAATGACGTCAAGAGCCTCAGCGCGGCGGCCGCGTCAGCCGATCCCCCTCCAATTCCGGAGCCTACCGGCAGCTTTTTGTCGAGATTCA
>DASSIU010000113.1:0-19879 GCA_035691585.1 Sphingomicrobium sp.
ATCAGCACCACGAGCGTGCCGCCATAATGGGCGAACTCGTTCTCCTTCCTGAAATGGGCGTCCGTCGCTTCTGGATCTTCCTCGGCGAGCGCCTTCCGGAGCACATCGGCAAGCGCATCACGCTGGTCATCGGCGACGGTCACGAACCGCCACGGTGTCAACTTGCCATGATCGGGCACGCGCGAGGCGATCGCCAGCATGCGCTCCATATCCGCCTCTGACGGTCCGGAGCCGACCAGCTCTCGCGGCTTGGCGGAGCGGCGGGTCTCGAGCAGCGACAAAGCGGATGAGCGATCGTTGAGCATTTGGGCGAGATAGGCGGCGCGGGAAGCCGCAACAATGTGCTTCACAAGCCGGTTTTGGTCGTTACGACTCCAACTCGAACGCGCGAGGGCTCGCGCGAGGGGAGAGACTATGGTCGACACGCCGGGCGCGGAAGCGCCGTCAGCGCCTGACATCACGCATGTGCAACCGGCCGATGAGAAAACCTGGTTCGGCCATCCCCGCCAGCTCGCGCGCCTGTTCTCCGTGGAGATGTGGGAGCGGTTCGGCTTCTACGGCATGCGCGCTCTGCTGGTCCTCTACCTGACCAAGCACTTCCTCCTTCAGGATTATCAGGCGAACGGCATCGTCGGCGGCTATTTGAGCCTTGTCTATCTGACTCCGCTGATCGGCGGATGGCTCGCCGATTATTACCTCGGATCGAAGCGGTCGGTGAAATGGGGCGCCCTGGTGATGGCGGTGGGATACCTGCTGCTCTGCTTCGGCGGCGACCAGGCGAAACCGTACGCCGTCGTCGATGGCCAGCGCTACGAGGTTCAGGTCGAGCGAGGAGCGTCGCTACTCGATACGAAAGAGACCAAGCAGTGGGTGATCGCCAACGGCCAGCGGCTGGCGATTCACGGGCTCCCAGATGGCTCGGTCCAGCTGGTTTCCGACAATGGGCAGGTTGCGAAGACGGTCGCGAAGAGCGGCTTCCAGTCCGGCGCCGAGCGGCCCTCGTTTTACCTGACCCTGATGCTTGTGGCGCTCAGCCTGATTGTCATCGGCAACGGCTTCTTCAAGCCCAATATCTCGACGATCGTCGGCTCTCTCTACAAGCCCGGGGACCGTCGTCGCGACGCCGGCTTCACGATCTTCTACATGGGGATCAACATCGGCTCGATCGGCTCGCAAATCCTCTGCCCGATCTTCGCCAACTGGTTCGGCTGGTGGGCGGGCTTTGCGATCGTCGTGGTCGGGATGCTGATCGGCTACGCGGTGATGCAGTTCGATGGCGGACGGCTGGACGGCTATGGTGAGCCGCCCAACCGATCGGGCCCCGATCGCGCCTTGCTGATCTACGGCCTGTCGATCCTCTCGGTCCCGCTGTTCTGGCTGATTTTCCGCAATGTGATGAACACGCAGGAGGCCGCGGCCGGCAGTGGCCTGTGGGGCTACATCGTCGCTACGCCGTTCCTCGGGAAGGTGCTGTTCATCACCTTCCTCGCGGCGGTGATCGGCATCCCGATCTGGTCGAGGAAGGGCGGCAACAAGCAAGAGTTCCAGATGATGCTCGCGGCGATCATCCTCGTCGTCTTCAACGTCACTTTCTGGACCCTGTTCGAGCAGGCTGCCTCGTCGCTGACCTTGTTCGCCGATCGAAATACCGATTTGAACCTCTATTGGTCGGTCCCGCTTCTTGCCTTTTTCCGATCTCACCTATGGACCTACTACCTTTTATCGGTAGCCATTATTGCCGGGCTCGTTACCCTGACACGTCGGCTGTTGCCCGAGATCCTTGGAAGGCCGCGATCCACCACAGATGACGCAGTGCTTGGCATCGTTTTCCTTGGATTGGTGGCAGTTTTGTGGGTGTTCAAGGGCTACATTATTGGGGTCCCCATCTGGGCTTTGACGGCGCCTCAAACCCAGAACTTTAACCCGATCACCATCGTATTGTTTGCACCGGTTCTGAGCTGGCTGTGGGTTTCGCTCGCGAAGCGGGGATGGGAGCCTTCGATCCAGGTGAAATTTGGGATTGCATTGCTACTCGTCGGCCTCGGCTTCGTTGTTCTCTCCTGGAGCAGTGCGACGGCAAACGCGGATTTCCGGGTAGCTATGTGGTGGCTGGTGCTGACTTATTTCCTGCATTCGATCGCCGAGCTGTGCATTTCGCCGGTGGGCCTCAGCATGATCACCAAGCTGTCGATCGCGCGCGTCGTCGGAATGATGATGGGCGTCTGGTTCCTGTCGATCTCGATCGGCGAATATTTGGCCGGTGCGGCGGCGCAGGCCGCCTCGGTGCAGACGGTCGGCGGCCAGGTCACCAATCCCCAGCTCGCGCTCCAGACCTACGCCCACACCTTCATGATCGGCGGCGAATCGACGATGGTCGCGGGCGTGATCCTGCTCGCTATCTCGCCGTGGCTGAGGAAGATCATGCACGGCGTGAAGTAGCCCTCAGCGCTTCCCGGCGCTAAAGGCGCCGCATGACACGGAAGTTCTTCGGCACCGACGGCATCCGGGGCACCACCAACCTCGAGCCCATGACGGCCGAGACCGCGCTCCGCGTCGGCCAGGCGGCGGGCACGCATTTCCTCCGCGGCGATCACCGGCACCGGGTGGTGATCGGCAAGGACACGCGCCTTTCCGGCTACATGATGGAATCGGCGATGGTCGCCGGCTTCACCAGCGTCGGCATGGACGTGGTCCTCCTCGGCCCGATGCCGACACCGGCAGTGGCGATGCTGACTCGGTCGATGCGCGCCGACATCGGCGTGATGATCTCGGCCTCCCACAATCCGTTCGCGGACAATGGCATCAAGCTGTTCGGGCCCGACGGCTACAAGCTCAGCGACGACGATGAGCTGGCGATCGAGAAGAAGCTCGAGAAGGAGCCGAAGCTCGCGAAATCGGAGATGATCGGCCGCGCGCGGCGCATCGACGATGCGCGCGGCCGCTATATCCACTTCGCCAAATCGACCTTTCCCGAGCATCTGCGCCTCGACGGGCTGAAGGTCGTGATCGATTGCGCCAACGGTGCCGCCTATCACGTTGCGCCGGAGGCGTTGTGGGAGCTTGGCGCCGAGGTGGTACCGATCGGGGTCACCCCCAACGGTCTCAACATCAACGAGGATTGCGGGTCGACGAAGCCCCAGCTGCTGCAGGAAACGGTGGTCGCCAGCGGGGCCGATATCGGAATCGCGCTCGACGGCGACGCCGACCGGCTGATCGTGGTCGATGAGACGGGCCACATCGTCGACGGCGACCAGCTGATGGCCCTGATCGCACTCGGCCTTAAGTCGCGCGGCGAGCTGCGGGGCGACGCGGTGGTCGCCACCGTCATGTCGAACCTGGGGCTCGAACGGAAGCTCGGGGAGGCCGGTCTGAAGCTCCTCCGCACCAGGGTCGGCGACCGTTATGTGCTGGAGGAGATGCGCAAGAGCGGCTGCAATGTCGGGGGCGAGCAGTCCGGGCACATCATCCTCGCCGACCACGCGACCACGGGCGACGGGCTAGTCGCCGGACTGCAGGTGCTGGCTTCGCTGGTCGAATCCAAGGCTCCGGCGAGCGCGATGCTCCGCCAGTTCGAGCCGCTTCCACAGCTGCTCAAGAACGTGCGCTTCGGCGGGGCGAGCGAGCCGCTGGAGGCGGATAGTGTGCGCAAGCGCATCGCCGCTGCCGAGTCTGAGCTCGAAGGGCGGGGACGCCT
The DNA here is from genome assembly GCA_035691585.1 of Sphingomicrobium sp. Lineage (GTDB taxonomy): Bacteria > Pseudomonadota > Alphaproteobacteria > Sphingomonadales > Sphingomonadaceae > Sphingomicrobium. The sequence goes on from DASSIU010000113.1 coordinate 3,695, forward strand.
CGTCATTCGCAAGTCGGGGACCGAGCCGCTGATCCGGGTAATGGCCGAAGGCGACGACCCGGCCCTGGTCGAGCGGCTGGTCGACGACATTTGCGAGGCCGTTCGGACCGCCGCGTGAACGCTTTCTTTGGATTTGTCGGCCTAACGACGAAGCCGTGCACATGGACAACTTCGCGCCCGGGAGTGGGTCGAAGACGCGGAGTATGACGTCGACGGCTCGGATCCTGATCATCGCCGGCTCGGATTCGGGCGGTGGTGCGGGGATTCAGGCGGACATCAAGACGGTCGCGATGCTCGGGGGTCACCCGATGACCGCGGTGACTGCGGTGACGGCGCAGAATACGCTTGGAGTGACCGCGGTACACCCTGTCCCGACCGAGATGATTCTCGCGCAAATCGAAGCGGTTATCGGCGATCTTGGAGTCGACGCCGTAAAGATCGGGATGATCGGCGGAGCGTTCGCGGCGGAGCAGATCGCGGCAAGGCTCGAGCGGCTCAAGGCCGAGCAGCCTGGAATTCCGATCGTCTTCGACCCGGTGATGGTCGCGACCAGCGGATCGACGCTCGCGGATGAGGCGACGGTCGGCGCGTTCGGCCGGCTGATGGACGTTGCGACGATCGCCACCCCGAACATGCCCGAGCTCAAGCGCCTGACCTCCGAGGACGACCCGGTTTCCGCCGCGCTTCACCTCGTCGGCGCCCATGGCTGCGCCGTGCTGATCAAGGGCGGTCACGAGGAAGGCGAGGCCCTCGCCGACGCACTGATCGAGACCGACAACATGACCAGTTGGCAGGGCCAGCGGATCGACACGACCAGCACCCATGGCACCGGCTGCACGCTCGCCAGCGCGATCGCCTGCTTCCTGGCCACGGGTTCGACGCTCGCTGATGCGGTCGCCCGCGCTCGCGAATTCGTGCGCGTTGCGCTGCATGACGCGCCCGCGCTGGGGCAGGGCGCGGGGCCGATGGGCCAGTCGCGCGTCCGGCTCGACGTCGGCGCGGGCCCCCGGCTCAATCAGGTCACGGTGACGGGCACCAACTACGAGCGGTCGGTCGATTTCTATCGACGGATCGGACTCAAGCAGATCGTCGAGAGCCCGGATACGGGTTACGCCCGGTTCGAAACCGCCGGAGGAGTGACGTTCTCCGTCCAGATCGATCCCGAGGAGAGGATCATCGCGACTACGGCGATCTATCTCGAGTGCGACGACCTCGACGAGCGTGTCGAAGCGCTCGCGAGAAGCGGAATCGCGTTCGAGCACGGCCCGCGCAACCAGCCGTGGATGTGGCGCGAGGCGCGGCTGCGTGACCCCGACGGCAACATCATCTTCTTCTACAAAGCCGGCGAGAACCGCCGTTTCCCGCCCTGGCGGGTAACGGACCCGTCATCCCGGACTTGATCCGGGATCCACCTTTCTTTTCGCGGCAGTATCCACAGGAAAGAAAAGGTGGATTCCAGCTTTCGCTGGAATGACGAAAAGGGATTCGAGTAGCGTCGCGACTCATGCCGCGGCGCTGCTCCTTCAAGCTCGAGCTCGAATTTCCGCAGCCGCTCGCCGGCGTCGACGAGGCCGGGTGCGCGCCGCTCGCAGGGCCAGTGGTGGCCGGTGCATGCATCCTAAATCGCGACTCCTTCCCGCGCGGGATCGACGACAGCAAGAACTTGCCGCTGGAAAAGCGCGAAGCGATCTACGCGAGGCTGGTGAAGTGCTCGGCCTGGGGCGTCGGCATCGCCACGGTCGAGGAGATCGACCAGATCAACATCTACTGGGCGCGCATGCTGGCGATGACCCGAGCGGTCGAGGCGCTGGGGCTGGAGCCCGCGTGGGTGCTGGTCGACGGAAATGCCACACCGCGCTGGCAGCGCCCGTCCAAGGCGATCGTCGATGGCGACGCCAAGTGCCGCTCGATCGCCGCCGCCTCGATCATCGCCAAGGTCACGCGCGACCGGATGATGGCCGATTATGCGTGCGAATATCCCGGTTACGGCTGGGAGCATAACCGTGGCTATCCGACCCCTGATCACCGCCGGGCGATCAACGATCTCGGCCTGACGCCGCTGCACCGCCGGAGCTTCGGTCTCGTGCGCGCGATCCAGGAACGGCAGGCTCAGCCGGAACTCAGGTTCGAAATTGTCGAATGCGAGTCCTTCGAGTCACACCCACCAGTGATTGAGTCCACCGGGGTGGCGGAGACTCAACATCTTGTGGAACCGGCGCGGCCGGCAGCCTGAGACGAGCGTCCCGAAGCGGGGCGTTAACCCTTGATTGCTTGACCGCGAGTCCCGCCTGACTCACCTTCCGCGCCCTTGGGAGAGGGGCAGCGTTCATGAATCTCATCGCCCGCATCGCGGAGCAGCCGACGCCGTTTCGCCCGGCGAAGCTGAGGCGCGAGCTTCCGCTCGATACGATCCTGCAGGGCGACTGCATCGCCGAAATGGCGCGCCTGCCGGACAAGAGCGTCGACATGATCTTCGCCGACCCGCCCTACAATCTGCAGCTCGGGGGGGATTTGTTCCGGCCCGAAGGCAGCCGCGTCGATGCGGTCAATGACGAATGGGACAAGTTCGAGAGCCTGGCCACTTATGACGGCTTCACGCGCGACTGGCTCGACCAGGCACGGCGGGTCCTCAAGGACGACGGCACGATCTGGGTGATCGGCAGCTATCATAACATCTACCGCGTCGGGTCGCTGCTCCAGGACGCGGACTTCTGGATCCTCAACGATATCATCTGGCGCAAGTCGAACCCGATGCCCAATTTTCGCGGCACCCGCTTCACCAACGCGCACGAGACGCTGATCTGGTGCGCCAAGGACGGGCAAGCGCGATACACCTTTAATTACCGCGCAATGAAGGCGTTGAACGACGATCTTCAGATGCGGTCTGATTGGTTGCTGCCGATCTGCTCGGGCGGGGAGCGGGTGAAGGCGCACGACGGCTCCAAGGCGCACCCGACCCAGAAACCCGAAGCGTTGCTCTATCGGATCCTGCTCGCCTGTACCAAGCCCGGCGACGTGGTCCTCGATCCCTTCTTCGGCACCGGCACCACGGGCGCCGTCGCGCGTCGCCTGGGTCGCCGCTGGATCGGGATCGAGCGCGAGTCCGCCTACGTGAAGGTCGCCCACGAGCGGATCGCCTCGACCCTGCCGCTGGACGAAAGCGCGATGAAGACGGTGCCCGACAAGCGCGACCAGCCGCGGGTTGCCTTCGGAACGCTGGTCGAGAGCGGTCTTGTTCCCGCGGGGACCACGATCACCGACGCAAAGCGCCGCTGGACGGCGAGCGTGCGCGCAGACGGCTCCATTGCCTGCGAGCAGCACGCCGGCTCGATCCACAAGGTCGGTGCAGCGCTTCAGAATGCGCCATCGTGTAACGGATGGACCTTCTGGCACGTCGTGGAGGGCGGGAGGCTCACCTTGCTCGACGCCTTGCGGCAGCAACATTTGCGCGCAACCACCTGATCGTTCGTCCTGAGCGGAGCTCCGAAGGAGCGCAGTCGAAGGGCGCTTTGCACGACCGTCTTGCCAGCGCCCTTCGACTTCGCTCAGGACGAACGGAGGTTTGTTGATGGCTTCACGTACTCTCATCCGCCCCACCGGCTTCGTCGATTCGCCGTTCGGCCATGACGGCAAGGTCGCGCGGCTGGCGGGCGGCCTCAACTGGTTCGCCTCGGTCGAGCTGATTGGGGTTGAAGGTCATCGGCGCGTCGCAACTGAGCTGCTCCCGGTCGAAGGGATCGAAGCCCGGTTCGACGACGACATGGCCGCCCAGTGGGAGGGGCTGACGAAAGCGCGCGCGCCCTTGCAGCTCGGCGAGCGGACCGTCAGGCTCGATCAGCCGCAGGTGATGGCGATCGTCAATGCCACGCCCGACAGTTTCTCCGACGGCGGGCAGTTCGCGAACGCCGAAGAAGCCGCCGAAGCAGGCGCTCGCATGGCCGCGGAGGGCGCGGCGATCGTCGACGTCGGCGGCGAGTCGACTCGGCCGGGCGCCCGCTCGATCTGGGAGGGCGACGAGATCGAGCGAGTGGTGCCGGTTATCCGCCAGCTCGCGGCGGGCGGCGTCGCGATTTCGGCCGACACTCGAAAGGCTGACGTCATGACGGCAGCGGTCGAGGCCGGGGCGCGGATGATCAACGACGTCTCGGCGCTGACTTATGACGCCCGTTCGGCGGAAGTCGCCGCCGGTCTCAACGTCCCGGTTGTGCTGATGCACCACAAGGGCGCGCCGGAGGTGATGCAGGAAGACCCGCGCTACGACGACGTGCTGGTGGAGGTTTACCTGTGGCTCGAAGAGCGGATCGGGGCCGTGGTCGAGGCGGGCGTCCGGCGCGAGCACATCCTCGTCGACCCGGGGTTCGGCTTCGGCAAGAAGGTCGCCCACAATCTCGAGCTGATGAACGGCCTCGCACTGTTCCAGTCGCTGGGATGCCCGCTGGTGGTCGGCGCCAGCCGCAAGCGGACGATCGGGGCGCTCTCCGGCGAAACCACGGTGGATCGGCGCCTCGGCGGCAGCATCGCCTTCGCGCTGAAGGCGGTGGAGCAGGGGGCGCAGGTGCTGCGGGCCCACGATGCGTTCGAGACGGTGCAGGCGGTGCGCGTCTGGCGCGGCCTTCGGGATCAGGCGCTGACCCCAACCGTCTGACGATCCGCGAGCGTCCTATTGGGGTGGAAAAAGTACATTAGCGTTGGCATCGAGCGCTCGCTATCGTGAAGCGCGTGCGTTCTGGTTATAGCTTATGAGGGCCGACGACCGCTCAAGGACGCCCCCAACGGCCGCCCCAGCGGCCTCCGCCCGCTCCCGCAAGCAATCTCACCAACAATAGCAGCAATACCGCACCAAGAGTTGCGTTGACGATGGCGCTGATCACTCCGGTACCGAAATGAACCCCGAGCCGGGGAAACAACCAATTGCCGATAAATGCGCCGACAACCCCGACAAGGAGGTCGCCGATAATTCCAAATCCAGTCCCACGAACGATCTTGCCGGCCAGCCACCCGGCGACGATGCCAACTAAAATGATGACCAATAGGCTTTGGTTTGACATTTGCATTTGGTCACCTCGGGTCTTGGTCACGCACAACGCGTCACAGGGGCCGGCATCGGGAACCGACCATATCACTGCAGATCCTAGTCCACCATTGCGTTCCGACAACGGCACTTCAAATCAGCTAATGTCCGCAATGGGTCCAAAGCGGACCTTAGCCCTCTAATGTCGTGAATGGATGAAAGCGTTCATTAGCCCAGCGCCAGATGGACCGGCAATCCGTCCACAGACTACGACCAGCGAATGTTGTCGGCGCGCTTCTGGTTCTCACGTGCAGAACGCGCGCTTGAGCGAGCCTTCGCGTCCGAGGTGCGTGCACCCGCGAATTTTAACAATTCAGACACCCACGGGCCAACCGTCAACGCGTCGATCCACATCACTTGGCGATCTTTGCTGCTGATCGTCATGTCGAGCACAACATCGCGGTCCAGAAGTACCTTGCAGTGCTCCAGATCCCCTTCGATCTCGTCTGGCAGGATGGATGGACGGCTTTGAGCCTCAATCCGCCAATCGTGGCCATTGAAGTTCCAGGCGGCCCAGGGCGAAGCTGGATCGTCCAGTCCTTCGATCCGCGTGACTCCTTCGGGCGGCTTCCAATTCTTACCTCGAACCTTCGATTTTCCGGCCCAAAGTTTAGCCATTTTCAGCAGTTCAGGGACCGCGACGTTCAGCCTAGCGTCCGTCACCCACAGGGCAGCCTTCACCGCTTTCGCCAGGGCCACCTTGTTGCGCTCGAGTTCGGTGAAACTCGCCCGGTCACGAGCGCCGTCGAGTTGATCGCCAATATCCTTCGCTCGGTTCGCCTCCCTTTGCTGCGCCGACAAACGCGCGATGCCGGGGCCGGGCGCCCTCATGCGAGCTGCAACAAACCAGGTAAGGATGGCGGTTACAGCTACGATTAGCACCGATTGGAGCACTGAGGGGCCCTCCTGCACGCACCATCGCACGGCGGTGCACAAGAAGCCACGCCTTCGACCCGGTCCAACATGCGGAAGAAAGGGATCAATGCCGACGGTGAGTTAACGGGCTCTAGTACGTGCCGCCCCGCTTAAGCCGCGGTATCGATCCCGAGCTCGCCGAGCTTGCGGTAGAGCGTCGAGCGGCCGATGCCGAGGCGACGGGCGACTTCGGTCATCCGTCCGCGATAGTGGCCGATGGCGAGGCGGATGATGTCGGCCTCGATCTCCTCGAGCGGGCGAAGGTGACCGTCGGCGCTGTACAAGGTGACGCTCGGCGCGCCGGCCAGGACCTGTTCGCTGCGCGCCTGGCTGAGCGACGGCGGGAAGTCGGTGCGGCGCGCGGTGTAGCGCGACTGAACCGCGATGTGGGGGAAATGCTGGGCGTTGAGCGAGCTGTCGTCGCACTGGAGCGCGGCCCGGAACAGCACGCCGGCGAGCTGGCGGACGTTGCCCGGCCAGCCGTAGCGCATCAACACGGCGAGCGCGTCATTGCCGATCGACAAGGGCTTGAGGCTGGTGTGCTCGGCGAGTCGCTGGAGCAGGTGACGAGACAGCGCGGGAATGTCACCGCTGCGCTCGCGAAGCGGCGGGAGGTGGACCGTTGTCGTGCCAAGCCGCTCGGCGAGACCGCGGTGAAAGTCTTCCGGAAGCGAACGGCTGCTCGTGGCGATGATCCGAACGTCGACCGAATAGCTGCCATTCAGCCCCACCGGCCGGACCTCGCCGGTCGCCAGGACGCGGTCGAGGATTTCTTGGGTTTCTTCCGGCAGTAGTCCAACCTCGTCGAGGACGAGTGTGCCGCCGTCCGCTTGGACGATCTTGCCGGTCTTGGCGGTGAAGGCACCCGGGAAGGCGCCCTTCTCATGCCCGAACAGTTCGCTGTCGATGATGTTCGCCGGTGTCGCCTTGCAGTCGAGCGACAAGAGCGGCCCCTTGGCCCGAAGGCTTGCGCCATGGATCGCGCTCGCGACCGTCTCCTTGCCCGTGCCGGGCTCGCCGATGATGAGAACGGGAAGGCGGTTGCGCGCCGACTTGGCGGCGACGGCGAGCGCCGATCGAAATTCGGGAGCGGAGCCGATCAGCTGCTCGAGGGCCATCGGCGGAGCGAGTTTCTCGGACAGCGGCGCGAGTTCGCCGGCGGCGCGTCGGCGGTCGGCATTGGCGGCAAGCGCGTCGAGCAGCCGCTCTGGTGCGACCGGGCGGACGAGGAAATCGGATGCACCGGCGCGCATCGCATCGACCGCGATCGAGACGGACTCACCCGTCGAAAGCACGATCACCGGCAAGCCGCTCCGGTCGTTGCGAAGGGCCGAAATCAAGCGTGGGCCGTTTTCCTCGTCCCAGCTGCCGAGCAGAACTGCCAGCACCTCGCGGCCGTGAGGCCCCTGGAGCAGCGCCAGAGCGGTCTCTTCATCCGCGGCGCCGACGACGCTCCAGCCGGCACGTCCGGCGATCGCCGAAATGAGCCGGCGTTCCTCCGGATTGGCGTCCAGCAGCAATAGCGAACGTGTCGGTTCTTCACGCATGAATGAGAAGGCCTTCCACGCGCAGCCTATGCGCGCAGGAGTAAAGGTCGCCTTAACTGCTCGATGCCTGAGGTTCAGGGGTTTCCGAAGCGGGGCAGGGCTTGTTATGGACGCGCCCACGCCAGATACGGATGAAGGGATTTTGCATGGCCGATGAAGACTCGCTCCTGGTCAGCCCGCCGACTCAGGACGTTGCCGTCCATGTCCACGATTATGTCCGCTTCACGAAGATGATGAGGAACGGCGCCATCGCCTGTTTCATCATCGGCTTCATCGTCCTCCTCATCCTTAAATAGGCGGTCCATTGAAAATCGCGGTTTTGAAGGAAGCGGCGGGCGAGACGCGTTGCGCCGCCATTCCGGAGACCGCCAGGAAGTTCATCGCGCTTGGTGCCGAGGTGTCGGTCGAGGCCGGCGCCGGCGAGGGCGCGTCGATCGCCGATGCCGAGTTCGAGGCGGCCGGCGCGAAGACGGGATCGCGTGCGGACGTCCTCAAGGGCGCGGGGATCATTCTCGCGATCAACGGTCCCGACCCTCAATCGCTCAAAGGCGCTGAGCGTGGCGCAATGCTGGTCGCGGCGCTCGACCCGCTGGGGAGGCGCGAAGCGATCGACGGCTATGCCACCGCCGGGCTCGAGGCGCTGGCGATGGAATGGATGCCGCGCATCACCCGCGCGCAATCCATGGATATCCTGTCGTCGCAGTCGAACCTGGCCGGCTACAAGGCGGTGATCGACGGGGCCGCCACCTATGGCCGGGCATTTCCGATGATGATGACCGCGGCTGGCACCGTCAGCCCGGCCAAGGTCTTCGTCATGGGCGTCGGTGTTGCCGGGCTGCAGGCGATCGCGACCGCCAAGCGCCTGGGCGCGCAGGTCAGCGCGACCGATGTTCGCTCGGCGACAAAGGAGCAGATCCAGAGCCTCGGCGCCAAGCCCATCTTCGTCGAGAATGTCGCCGGCATCGAGGGCGAGGGAAGCGGCGGCTATGCCACCGAAATGTCGGAAGAATATCGGAAGGCGCAGGCGGAGCTGGTGTCCAGCCACATCGCCAAGCAGGACATCGTCGTCACGACCGCCCTCATTCCGGGCCGGCCTGCACCGCGCCTGATCAGCGACGCGCAGCTCGCGACGATGCGTCCCGGCAGCGTGATCGTCGACCTCGCGGCCGAGGCGGGGGGCAATGTCGAAGGAACGGTAAGCGGAGAGCAGGTCGAGAAGCACGGCGTGACCATCATCGGCGCGTCCAACCTCGCGCGCAGCCTTGCCGCCGATGCCTCCGCGCTGTTCGCACGCAACCTCTACAACTTCCTGTCGGCCTTCTGGGACAAGGAACAAGGCAGGCCCGTGCTCCCTGACGATGACGAGATCGTCAAAGCCATCCGCGTGACCCAGGGTGGCAAGATCGTGAACGATCGGCTGACACAATGAACCTCCCCTCCCTTGCAGGGAGGGGAAGGGGGTGGGTGCCGCCGAAGGCGGCTCTGTCGAGCCGCTACCCACCCCTTAATCCTCTCCCTTCAAGGGAGGGGAATTGAGCAATTCCGACATCATTGTGATCGGCGGGGGGATCGCGGGCCTGTCCGCCGCCGCGGCATTGTCGAGGCACGCGCGGGTGCGTGTTCTCGAAGCCGAGGAGCAGATCGGCTTCCATTCGTCCGGGCGAAGCGCGACGATGGTCCATTACGCGCTCGGCGATCGGCTGGTGCGGGCACTGACTCTCGCAAGCCGGCCCTTCTTCGATTCTCCGCCGGCGGGGTTCAGCGACGCGCCGCTGGGACACCGAATGCCGGTTCTCGTCCATGCGCGCGAGGATGAACGCGAGGCGCTCGAGGTGCTGGAAGCCGAGATCGCCAGGTTCGCCAGCCTGGAACGGCTCGACGCGACCGGCGTGCACGAGCTCTGCCCGCTGCTGAAGCCCGACGCGCTGTTCGGGATCGCGGATCTCAACGGGACCAGGCTCGACCCCCACGCCCTCCTTCAGGGCAATCTCCGGCTCCTGCGCGGCAACGGCGGGGATTTGCAGACAAACCAGCGCGTGCGGCAGATCGAGCGCGCGGATGGATGCTGGACGGTCACGACCGAGCGCGGCGACAGCCATTCCGCGCCGACCATCGTCAACGCCGCAGGCTCGTGGGCAGATGAAGTTGCGTCGCTGGCGGGGGTGCGACGAATTGGGCTCGAGCCCAAGCGTCGCACGATCATCACCTTCGACGCTCCGCCGGGGACCGACCTCGGCCGCCTGCCATTCGCGAAAACCGTCGGCGACAGCCTTTACTTCGCACCGGAAAGCGGCCGGTTGTTCGCCTCGCCGATGGACGAGGTGCCGAGTGAGCCCACCGACGCGCAGCCGGAGGAATATGACGTCGCCCTGGCCGCGTTCCGCATGGAAGAACGCACGACGGTACGCGTGGAGCGGATCCATAGCCGCTGGGCCGGCCTTCGCACGTTCACCGCCGATCGGCATCCGGCGGTGGGCTTCGCGAGCGACGCGGACGGCTTCTTCTGGCTTGCCGGCCAAGGCGGTTTCGGGTTGCAGACGTCCCCGGCAATGGCCGCGATCGCGGAATCGCTCATCGCCGGAACGGCGTGGCCGGTGCCGGGCGTGTCGAGCGAGGCGCTAGATCCCGTCCGCTTCACCAGGCAGGCGGCATAGGTCCACCCAGCGTTCGCCGACGAGCCCGAACAGCCGCTCGGTCGCGACCTCGACGGAAGTGTTGAGCGAGCCGCCCGCCGGATAGACCGTGCCGAACGCCTTCAGTGAGATGTCGAGATAGACGGGCAGGGGGTTTTTGAGCCCGAACGGGCAGACTCCCCCGACCGGGTGGCCGGTCAGATCGAAGGTTTCATCGGCGCCGAGCATGCGCGGCCTTTGGCCGAACTCGTCCTTGCACTTGCGGTTATCGAGCCGCGCATTGCCGCGGGTGACGAGCAGGAACAAATGCTCGCCGGCGCGAACCGCAAGCGTCTTGGCGATCCGCCCCGGCTCGACTCCGAGCGCCTCCGCCGCGGTGTCGACCGTCGCCGTGCTCCCCTCGACCTCGATGATCGGCAGGTCCGGCGCATTTGCCGCCAGCCAGTGCCTGACTGAATCGAGGCTCATTCGCCCACCAGGTGCAGCGCGATCTGCCGTTCCGGAGTGTTGCGGCGATGTTCGAACAGGAAGATTCCCTGCCAGGTGCCGAGCATCGGCGCGCCATCGCCGACCGGGATAGAGAGCTGCGTCGCGGTGAGCGCGCTGCGCAGATGAGCGGGCATGTCATCCGGGCCTTCATCGTCATGTTCGTAACCGGAATCCTGGGGCGCCAACCGCTCGAAATAGGCCTCGAGGTCGCGCCTGGCCGCGGGAGCTGCGTTCTCCTGGATCAGCAGCGACGCCGAGGTGTGGCGGCAAAAGACGGTCAAAAGACCCTCTCGAATGCCGCTTTCGGCAACGAATGTGCGCACGGAATCGGTGAATTCATGCAGTCCGGGGCGGGCCGCGCGAATCGGAAGGACGGTGCTCGACTGGCGAAGCATGCGAGGCGCGTAGCGCCCGGTTGCAAGCCACGCCAGAGCGCCGAACAGCGTCTGTCGGATGGGCAAAAGAAGAAGCGCTCACCTTTCGGCAAGCGCTTCTAACTCTTTGATTCGGCAACCGGACTAAGTCCGGCCGAGTTTGGGTGTTAGCCGTTACCGCCAGCGGTATCCCAGCCGGAACCCATGAGCCAGCTCCAGAACCCGCGGCCAGTTTTAACCTTTTTCATCGTCCGTACCCCCAAACAAATCACAATGATTCGGTGAGGGGATATTAACCTTAATTGTTATGGTTAGCAAATGAGTAACCAAGATTTATTCGCGGACCTTGGCGGGAAACGGTCGGATTGATGAGAGAAGCCGCCTAAGCGGCGGTGCGCTTGCGGTCGGACGTGATGCGCTTGGTCAGGCTGTCGAGGCTCATCGGGCGACCGATGGCGAACCCCTGCGCAATGTCGCAGCTCATCTCGATCAGCAAGTCGAGGATGTCGCGATCCTCGACGCCTTCCGCGACGACCTTTCGGCCGAGCGAATGAGCAAGACCGATCGTCGACTGGACCATGAGGCGGTCGCTCCGGTTGTCGACGATGCCCTTGACGAAGCTCTGGTCGATCTTGAGCTCGTTTGCCGGGATTTTCTTGAGATATTCGAGGGTCGAAAGACCCGTACCGTAGTCGTCGATCGCAATGTTCACGCCGAGATCGCGAAGGCGGGTGATCATGTCGAGGCCCTCGCCGCTGCCGGCAAGCGCCGCCGTCTCTGTCAGCTCCAGCGTCAGGTGCTTCGGGGCCAGGCCGTGGCGCGCCAGCAACGCGGAAAGACGCAGGGTGAATCCCTTGTCGGTCAGCAGACGCGCCGAGAGATTGACCGCGATGTCGAAGGCCGCCCCGCGCTTGTTGATTTGAGCCGCCGCGGCGACGGCTTTTTCGAGCACGAAGTCGGTCAACTTGCCGATACGGTTATGCTGCTCGGCGGCCGCCACGAATTCCGATGCGGCGATCGGCCCCTTCTCGGGGTGAGTCCACCGCGCCAGAGCCTCGGCGCCGATGATTTGCCGGGTCGAGAGGTCGAGCTTGGGCTGGTAGGCCACCCACACCTCGCCGCGATCGATCGCCTCGTCGAGCTGGCTCAGCATCGACAGCTTCCACGATGCATTCTCCAGGCTTTCCGGATCGTGATATTTCCACTTGAGCCCGTCGTGAGCCGCCTCTTCGGCGGCGACCAGCGCGCTGGCGAGCCGGCTCTGGATCGAGCGCCCGCTGCCGACCTCGACTCCGAAGGCAATGGACAAATCCATTGACAGGCCGGCAACCCGCGCCGGGTTGCGGAACAGCGCGTAAAGCGCTTCCAGGTGATTGCCGAACGGCTGGCGCGGCTCCTCGAACCAGGCGAAGATTCCCGCGTCGCCCTGGTACAGCACTCGGCCTGGCGAGCCGACCTTCAGCCTGGAGACGATCTGCTCGACTAGCTGGCGCTCGCTGTTGGGGGGCAGAGTCGCCACGATTTCCTCGTAGTTCAGCACTCGTGCGGCAACGAGCGCCTTGGCGCGTCCGTCCGCATTCGTTCGTAGCGCGTTGAGGTTAGGCAGGTCTGAAACCGGATTGACGAAGCCGCGGGCGCGATAACGTCGCCAGCCCAGTGCTCCGGCGACAGTCAAGAGCACGAATAGGCCCGGAGTGACATCCACGAAGATCAGCCGCGATTCGAGAAAGACCGGCCCCGCGAGCAATGCTGCAAATCCGGTGGCGAAGATCACCAGCCGTGCGACGAAGCGCTTGCGCACCAGCGCAGCCGCTGCCGCTGCGAATCCCATTAGAAAACTGGGGAGCCACCCGAGATCGACCGGCCGGCCCTGCTTCAGGGTCTCGCCACCAATGGCGTGGACGAACACGCCGAAGCTGCGGCCATAGCCGGGAACGAAGTAGCGATCGCCAAGAACGTCCGACGCGATTCCGATCAGGATATCCTTGCCGGCAAGCTCTTTGGCCCCGACGGTTCCCCGCAATACGTCACCAGCCGAATAATTGGGGATGGTGCGCACATCCACCGAGTAATCGAGCGGGAAGACCGCGTCGGGGCTTCCATCGACCTTCGCCAGTCCCGAGGCGAACGATGGAATTTTCTTGCCGCCGATCAGCGCCCCGTAGGGGAGTCGGGTGACCGCGTTCTGATAATTGTAGTGGACGCTCGCAATGCCGAGCTTCGCCCGTGCAATGAATTGCGGAAGCGGCTCGGAGTCGATCCTGCTCGTTTGCCGATCGGTGCCGAGCTTCGATCGCGCCAGCAGTGTTACGCGTCCGGAGCGGGCGAGCGCGTCCGCGAACAGCTTGTCGTCAACGGGGTTGGACGAGAAGGAGAAGTTGATGTCGTAGAAGATGCGGCTCGCTTTGGCGGCGGTCAGCTTGTCGACGAGCTGTGCCTGGGTTCGGCGTGGCCATGGCCAGTTGCCGAATTCGCGCAAAGCCTGGTCATCGATCCGGATGACAACGATCTGACCGCTGGCCCGGTGCTCGTGGAAGGTGTTGCGGGTGACTCGCAGCCAGTCTTCTGCAACCTCGCCGAAGCCAATCAGGCCGAAGATGAGCCCCGCCACCGCCGTCCACAGCAGCAGCTTCCATGGCTTGCGTTCCAGGCCCTGTCCGGTGCTCTTCGTCACCTTGGCGTGAATCCTTCCCTAGGGTGAGGGCACACATGCGCGCGTAAAGGTTAGGAAAACGCTAACCGCGTGTTGATTAACAACCGGGCTGCGAAGGGGAATGAAGCGAAACTTTGCCACTGTCCTACGGCCGCGATTTGTGCATGACTGCGCGCGATGCATCGCCGTGGGGTTTTCAGCTGCAGTTTTGGCCTCCGGCGGCCCACACCTGCTCCGTTGATGCTCATCACCCGCTAAGGTCACGAAAAATGGCGCCGGATCGGGTGACATTAGTGACTTTAAGCGCATTCTGAGAGGGACCGATGGACTTCATTTCCATCCTTTCGATTTTCGTTCTGGCCTGTTTCGTGGGCTATTATGTCGTCTGGTCGGTGACCCCGGCGCTGCACACGCCGCTGATGAGCGTCACCAACGCCATCTCCTCGGTGATCGTGGTCGGTGCCCTGATCGCCGCGGCGGCGGCGGGAGTGCCGGGATCGAAGTGGCTCGGCCTGGTCGCCGTCGCGTTGGCGAGCGTGAATATCTTCGGCGGCTTCGCCGTCACCCAGCGCATGCTCTCGATGTACAAGAAGCGGGAGCGGGAGAAGTGATGCGCTCTCGATCCGTCACCCTGAACTCGTTTCAGGGTCCATTCCTCCGCCCGCGCCTTGCGTCTCGACAATGGATGCTGAAACAAGTTCAGCATGACGGGGAGGGCGCCAATGGCTGAGGCTGCCGTCGCGCAACCGTCCTGGGTGCTGCTCGCTTATCTCGTGGCGGGCATATGCTTCATCCTCGCGCTGAGGGGGTTGTCCGGCCCCGAAAGCAGCCGCCGCGGCAATCGCATCGGCATGATCGGCATGACGATCGCGGTCGGAACGACCTTGCTTACTCATCTGCCCGGAAGTCTGGTCACGAAGACCGGTCAATTGTGCAGTCAGCTGCACACTGCGGCGGGCAGTGGTGAACCTGATTGTCACAAGCTTACCTATCTGCCCGTATTCGAAATCGATTGGTCGACTGCCGGATTCATTCTGTTGGCGATCGTCATCGGCGGCGGAATCGGCCTCATCACCGCCCGCAAGATCCAGATGACGGCCATGCCGCAGCTGGTGGCGGCGTTCCACAGCCTCGTCGGCATGGCTGCGGTGCTGGTCGGCGCGGCAGCGTACCTCAATCCGGAGGCCTTCGGGATCGCGGTGCGGGTAACCCCCATTGCCAGCCCGTCCTTCGTCAGCATCTTTCCGCAAAGCCGCATCGAGATGGGGCTAGGTGTTGCTATCGGCGCGATCACCTTCTCCGGCTCGGTGATCGCTTTCCTCAAGCTCAACGGCAACATGAGCGGCAAGCCGATCCTGCTGCCGCTGCGGCACGTCATCAACCTCGGCACGCTGGTCGCGATTCTGGGTCTCATCGCCTACTTCACGCAGGACCAATCGCCCTGGGTCTTCTTCACGGTGATGGGTCTGAGCTTCGCCATCGGCTTCCTGCTGATCATCCCCATCGGCGGGGCCGATATGCCGGTCGTGATCTCGATGCTGAACAGCTATTCGGGATGGGCCGCGGCGGCGATGGGCTTCACGCTCCACAACAGCGCGATGATCATCACGGGTGCTCTCGTCGGAAGCTCGGGCGCGATCCTCAGCTACATCATGTGCCGGGCGATGAACCGCAGCTTCATCTCGGTCATCGCCGGCGGCTTCGGCGCGGTGTCGAGCGGCGGCGACGCCGCGGCGATCGACCGCCCCTACAAGCGGGGCTCGGCCGATGACGCCGCCTTCCTGATGAAGCAGGCCGACCAGGTGATCATCGTCCCCGGCTACGGAATGGCGGTCAGCCAGGCGCAGCATGCGCTGAAGGAAATGGCCGACAAGCTCAAGGCCGAAGGCGTCCGCGTGAAATATGCGATCCACCCGGTCGCGGGGCGGATGCCGGGCCACATGAACGTCCTCCTCGCCGAGGCCAACGTGCCCTACGACGAAGTGTTCGAGCTCGAGGACATCAACAGCGAGTTCGCACAGACAGACGTCGCCTTCGTCATCGGCGCCAATGACGTCACCAACCCAGCCGCCAAGACCGACAAGGGTTCGCCGATCTACGGCATGCCCGTGCTCGACGTCGAAAAGGCCCGGACGGTGCTGTTCGTGAAGCGGTCGATGGGGGGCGTCGGCTATGCCGGCGTCGACAACGAGCTGTTTTACCGCGACAACACCATGATGCTCCTCGCCGACGCCAAGAAGATGGTCGAGGAGATCGTAAAGGCCCTCGGCTGAACCGCTCGTCGCAAACGCGATTCACCTTGCGGTAAATCGGCAATTCACCGCTTGTCGCTCGCCTGCTGTTGGAACAGAAGTCTGGTTCGATTCACGCGGGACGAAGGGCACAGGAATTGCGCAAGCTGGGCATGATCGGCGGGATGAGCTGGTCTTCGACCGCGCTCTATTACGAGCACATCAATCGTGGCGTCGCCAGGCGGCTCGGGGGGCTGCACAGCGCGCGGCTG
>DASSIU010000114.1:0-5922 GCA_035691585.1 Sphingomicrobium sp.
GATGCCAAGGTGCTGCAGCGGATTGGCTCCTGGCGCGCACAGGTCCCCGAGCTCGCAATCCGCTCGAGCTTCGTCGTCGGTTTCCCGGGCGAGACCCATGACGATTTCGCCTATCTCCTGGCGTGGCTAGAGGAAGCACGGCTGGACCGGGTCGGCGCGTTCAAGTTCGAAGCGGTCGAGGGCGCCCCCGCGACATCGATGGACAATCAGGTTCCCGAGGACCTGAAGCAGGAGCGGTACGAAGCAGTAATGGCGCTCTCCGCGCGAATTTCAGCCGAGAAGCTGGCCGCCAAGGTTGGGTCGAGCATCGAAGTCCTGATTGACGCGATCGATGACGAAACCGGCGGCGCCACTGGTCGCTCGAAAGCCGACGCTCCGGAGATCGACGGGGAAGTTCACCTCCGCGACGCCGGCGGACTGCGGCCTGGCGACATCACGCCAGTATTGATCGAGGATACCGACGAGCACGACCTCTACGGCGTGCCGGCCTGACAAGAGCGCGCTTAACCCATTCGTCACCCTGTGGCCTTAAGGCACCAAATCGAGCCCAATTAGCTGCAAAGTTGAGCTGTGCCCGGAATCGGACCGATTGTTGTCGAAAATGGCTGTAAACCGAGCTAAGGTGAGGCCGCTCGAGGAGTGACTGACATGGGTTCAGTGCCGAAGACTATCGCCGCCTTGGCTGCTTCTATCGCACTTGTTGCCAGCTCCACACTGGCATCGGCGGCCCCTGTTCCACCACCTTCGTCCGTCCAACCGGTGACGCCCGGCGCGTGGATGATGTTGAGCACGCTCAGCGGGGGCCAGAGCATAGCGCTAGCGGGCGCAAACAGCGCGGCGCAGCCCTCCGATGTTCCGCCACCCCCTCCGCCGGTCGCCGCGGGGGCGATGGCCGATGGAACGGGCGAACTCGTTCCCTTCATTTTGTGGTTCGGGCTGATCGCAATTGCTCTGACGATTAAGGGGAGCGGTGGCGGATCGCCTGCTACGATTCCCAACAGCGCCCCCTGATCATCCCGTTGCGTCGCGCTCGGCGCTAGTCCTGTCCAGCTTGCCGCTCTAAAGCGCGGCCATGACTGACTTTGCTTCGCTCCTAGCCGCCGATCGCGGCCAGAATGCCCGAACCATCAACCTCGTCGACAAAAGCAGTTTCCAAGACTGGTTGAAAAGGCGGCCGGCCGAGGACCGTGCGTTGCTCGAAGCGCACCGCTTCGACGCCAAGACGCCCTTTGCTTTCGCGCTACTGCCGCGGGGCGGCGATTTCGAGGTGGTAAGTGCGGTCAAAAATGCCGACGCGCTTTCGCCTTGGTGTCTGGCCAAGCTAGCCGAGAGCCTGCCCGAAGGTACGTACAGACTAGCCACCGGCGACCCCGCCGGGGCAGCGCTCGGATGGCTGCTCGGGCAGCACCGTTTCGACATTTATCGTTCAAAGAAGGAAGAGCCGAAGCGCGGTTGCAGGGTGCTCGTCACCGGCGACGCGGCGAGCATCGATTCGGTCGTGAGGCTGGCGGAAGCAACGGCGCTCGTCCGCGACCTGGTCGACACGCCGGCGATGGACCTTGGCCCGGCGGAGTTGGAGCAGGCGGTCCGGCAGGTCGCGACCGACTTGGGGGCACAGGTCCGGGTCACGGCTGGGAAGGAGCTCGCCGATGGCTATCCGCTCATTGCTGCTGTGGGCGCCGCGGCGACCGAGGTACGCGCACCGCGATTAATCGAGCTCGAATGGGGCAAGCCCGACGACCCCGTAGTCGCCATCGTCGGCAAGGGGGTATGCTTCGACAGCGGCGGCCTCGACCTGAAGCCAGCCTCGGGCATGCGGATTATGAAGAAGGACATGGGGGGTGCGGCGCACGCGCTCGCGCTCGCCCGGCTCATCATCGCGGAAAAGCTGCCGATCCGCGTTCACCTGCTCATAGCCGCAGTAGAGAATGCAGTGTCGGGCGCGGCCTACCGGCCGGGCGATGTCGTCAGATCGCGCAAGGGCCTGTTCGTCGAGGTCGACAATACCGACGCGGAAGGGCGGCTGGTCCTCGCCGACGCGCTCACCCGGGCGAGTGAAGGCAATCCCCAACTAATCATCGATTTCGCGACGTTGACCGGCGCCGCCCGGGTCGCGCTCGGGCCCGACCTACCGGCAATGTTCTCCAATGATGACGAACTCGCCGCGGCCATTGAAAGTGCGGCGCGCGGCGTTGACGATCCCGTGTGGCGGATGCCGCTGTGGGATCCCTACGACGAGAACCTCAAGAGCAACATCGCCGACCTCGCCAACATGGCGAACAATGCGATGGCGGGCTGCATCTATGCCGCGTTGTTCCTGAGGCGGTTCGTGGCCGACAAGATTTCATGGGCACATCTCGACACGTGGGCATGGCGCGACCCGCCCAAGCCGGGGCGGCCCAAAGGCGGCGATGCGCTGGGACTTCGCGCCATCTTCGCGATGCTTCAGTCCCGTTATTCGCGCGATTAAGCGGCAATTTAGGCGGAAACCTGACTTTTCAACCCGTTGCCCTGCAACATTTCGCGTCCTTACCGGTTTACTTTGCCGAGCTACGCGGCACGGAATGGAGTTTGGCAGCTATGGGCGAGGTATCGCTTACTGGCTGGATGAAGGCGCTCATTGCCTACGTCCGTTCGGGTGAGCCCGATCTCACCAATCGCCAGATGGCGCTTCTGATGCTGGTCTATCTGACACCTGGCCCACATACGGTGCGGGGCCTTGCACGGGTCCTCGGCGTGTCCAAGCCGGTCGTCACTCGTGCCTTGAATACGCTGGGCGCGCTCGGCTATCTGCGCCGCGAGAGGGACCAGGACGATCGACGGAACGTGTTCGTCGTCCGCACCAATAGCGGGGCTGAATTTCTTGAAGGCTTCAAACGCAACCTCCGCGAGGGCGACAACGGCTCCGCGGCCCACAGGCCAATCATCGGCCAGGCCGCGGCCTACGCCCACCACCGCTGACGAATTCTCCCTTTCCGGTCCATCCCGCCCGCCGGACCCCGATTTCAACGCTTATCGCAAGGATCTGGCCGACGTCGCGCTCGCAGGACGCGTGATCGCGTCGCACTACGCAGAACCGCTGCATCGAGCGATTGGCGTCGAGACAACGCTGCGAAGCGCTCCGTCGGACGATGCTCGTGCAATGGCCGAACTTCGTCCAGGTGATCCGTTCGCGATGCTCGATGAAAGTCTCGGTTGGGCATGGGGTTATGCCGGGCGCGACCGACGCGTCGGCTATGTTCGAGCCAATTCGCTCAAAGGAACCTAGCGGCTCACATCTGCCCGCGCTGGCGACGGATCGCATACCATTTGGCAACGTTAGTATTCTGCTCGGCGAGCGTGTTGGCAAAGACGTGGCCGCCGGTGCCGTCCGCCACGAAGTAAAGCGCCTTCGTCTGAGCCGGGTGAAGCACCGCCTCGATGCTGGCCTTGCCGGGATTGGCAATCGGTCCGTCGGGCAGACCCGATCGCCGATAGGTATTGTAGCCGTTCTCCGCATCGAGCTCGGACTTGAGGATTCGGCGGCCGAGCGGCTTTCCCTTCGTCACAGGGTAGATCACCGTCGGATCGGCATCGAGCTTCATGCCGATCCGGAGGCGGTTGCAATAAACCCCGGCGATCATTGGGCGCTCGTTCGGCTTGCCGGTCTCCTTCTCCACGATCGAGGCCAGCGTCACCGCCTGCTCCGGGCTACTTAGGGGGCAGTCGCCACTGCGATCCGGCCACAGTTGGTCGACGGTCTTCGTCATCGCCTTCTCCATCCGCTGGACGACCGCGGAGCGCGTCTCTCCCCGCTGATAACCGTAGCTGTCGGGGAGCAGCGAACCCTCGTCGATCTGGGGCACCGGACCGGTGAGATAGGGGTTGGCGGCGAGCTTCTCGCTGACGATAACCGCCGGCATTCCCTCGGTAACGGTGAGCAGTCGCTGCACCGGCTTGCCGTGCTGGAGCAATTCGAGGATTGCCGCTCCACCCATGCCCTTCGGAATCTCGAACTCGCCCGCCTGGATTCGATCGTGCGAGCCGAACAGCCGCGCCATTGCATAATAGGTCTTGGCCGTTCCCGGAATTGCGCCTTCCTTCTCCAATCGACGAGCGACGGAAGCGACGGTCGAGCCTTCCGGAATGATGACGGTGTGAGGACCGCCTTTCGGCCCTGGAGCCCACCAAAGCGCGTAAATGCCGATGAGCCCAGCGAGAACAATCAGCCCGCCGACGACGAGAAGCTTCCTCACACGGCCTTCATGATGAGCGACGCATTGGTGCCGCCGAAGCCGAAGCTGTTGTTGAGCACCGCGCGGACCCGCCGTTTTTTCGCTTTGTGCGGCACGAGGTCGACGCCCTCCGTACCCTCGTCGGGATCGTCGAGGTTGAGCGTTGGCGGTACGATCTGATCGCGGATTGCAAGAATGCAGAAGATGGCTTCGACCGCCCCCGCACCGCCAAGAAGATGACCGATGGCCGACTTGGTGCTGCTCATTGAGGCGCCATGAAGGTCGTTACCAAGCACGCGCTTTACCGCTGCCAGCTCGATCGTGTCCGCCATGGTCGAAGTGCCGTGTGCGTTGACGTAATCGATATCCTCCGGCGTCAGGCCGGCCTTTCTCAGCGCCATGCGCATGGCCAGCTCGGCGCCTCGTCCTTCGGGGTGTGGCGCGGTGACGTGATATGCGTCGCCTGACAGCCCATAGCCTGCAATCTCGGCATAGATTTTCGCGCCGCGTTTCTTGGCGTGCTCATATTCCTCGAGCACCACAACGCCCGCGCCCTCGCCCATGACGAAGCCGTCGCGCGCCTTGTCGTAAGGGCGGCTCGCCTGCTCCGGCCGGTCGTTGAAACTCGTGTTAAGGGCACGCGCCTGGGCAAAGCCGGCAACACCCAATGGGTTGATCGTGCTCTCGGCGCCGCCCGCAAGCATGATGTCGGCATCGCCGTCCTTGATCATGCGCGCGGCATCGCCAATCGAGTGCGCTCCCGTCGAGCAGGCGGTGACGACTGAATGGTTGGGACCCATCAGCCCATATTTGATCGACACCTGGCCGGACGTGAGATTGATCAGCCGACCGTGGACGAAGTGCGGGCTGACGCGTCCCGGGCCCTTCTCGGCAAGCACCAGGGATTCGCTCTCGATTCCCGGCAGGCCGCCGATGCCCGAACCGATCGAGACGCCGGTCCGCTCCTTGAGGTCGTCATCCATGTCGGTCAGACCGGCATCCTCGAGCGCCTGCCCTGCCGCGTCGAGCGCGTAGACGATGAACGGGTCAACCTGGCGCTGGACCTTGTGGTCGACGCGCTTGTCGGGATCGAAGCCGTAAGGGTGATCCTTCGGCTTCACTTCACCGGCGATCTTGGCTTTCTGGTCGCTGGTATCGAAGCGCGTGATCGGAGCAATGCCGCTCTTGCCGGCAATCAGGTTCCGCCACGTTGTCTCGACGTCGCCGCCGAGCGGCGTCACCAGCCCGAGACCTGTCACGACGACACGCCGCATCATTCAAACTCCGTCTCAGCCTTCAAAACAAACGGCCCCCCGATAGGTTCGGGAAGCCGTTCGATCCGCCTTGTCGGCGCCAGCAGCCAATGGGCGTACCCGATTAACCCTTGTGCTGATCGATATAGTCGATCGCGTCACGGACAGTCGTGATCTTTTCTGCGGCGTCGTCCGGGATCTCGACCCCGAACTCCTCCTCGAACGCCATGACCAGCTCGACGATGTCGAGGCTGTCGGCGCCAAGGTCGTCGATGAAGCTCGCGTCCTCGGTCACCTTGTCCGGCTCGACGCCGAGATGTTCGACGACGATCTTCTTCACCCGATCGGCAGTCTCGCTCATGTTGAAGCTTCCTCCGTTTGTCGCTTTTGCGCTGCCCTAGCGGTGCGCTTGGTGCGCCGCAAGTGGCGGAGGAGGCTCTGCGTGACTACCTCGT
>DASSIU010000115.1:0-5253 GCA_035691585.1 Sphingomicrobium sp.
AGCACCCCCGCCGCCGGCGCGGGCACTTCCTGGGTCACCTTGTCGGTCTCGAGCTCGACCAGCGGATCGTTCTCGGCGACCGCATCGCCAATCTGCTTGAGCCAGGCGCGGACGACCGCCTTGGTGCCCTCCTGCTCATCAGGGACTCGGACTTCGATCACGTTCAGAACCCCACCAGCCGCTCGATCTCGGCACGGATTCGCTCGGGCGAGGGCAGCGCCCATTCCATCAGCTTGGGATGATGCGGGCTCGGGATGTCGGGCATGGTCACTCGCGCCACCGGAGCATCGAGATCGAGGAAAACCTCGTCGGCCACCACGGCGGCGATCTCCGCCCCGAAGCCGCCGGTGCGCAGATCCTCGTGGACGATCAGGCAGCGGCGCGTGCGGCGGACGCTGTCGAGCACTTGTGTCTTGTCCCAGGGCTGGAGCGTCCTCAGGTCGATCACGTCGGCGCTCACACCCCCGGCGGCGGCCTCGCAGCGCGGGACCATCGCGCCCCAGGTCACGATCGTGATCTTGTCGCCCTCGCGCGTCTTCTTCGCCCGCCCGAACGGCAGCACGTAGCCGTCGCCCGGCCACGGCCGTCGCGCCCAGGCATCGTCCAGCATTGCGCGATGCTCGAAGAACAGCACCGGATCGTTGCCTCGGAGCGAAGCGCGCAGCAGTCCCACCGCGTCCTCGGCATTCGAGGGGACGGCGACCTTCCAGCCCGGGTTATGCACGAACTCGACCTCGTTGGTCATCGAATGCCACGGGTCGCCGCACTTGAAGAAGCCGCCCGGCACCCGAAGTACCATCGGCGCCGCGAACCGGTTGTTGGTGCGCCAGCGCATCGTGCCTGCGTCATGGATCTGTTCGGTTGCCGGCTCGGCATATTTGCGGAACTGAATTTCGGGGACGGGCATCAACCCCGCAAGCGCCATGCCTACTGCGCGGCCGACGATGCCCTCCTCGTTGAGCGAGGTGTCGAACACCCGCTCGCGGCCGAACTTCTCCTGCAGGCCGAGAGTCACTGCATGGACGCCGCCCTTGGGGCCGACGTCCTCGCCGAAGACCAGCACGCGCGGGTTCGCCTCCAACTCCTGGTCGAGTACCCGGCGGATCGCGGTGACCATGTTGATGCGCTGGCCCTGGGGTTGCGGCTGGTCGGTCGTCCCGTCGAGGCTCAGCCCGGCCCGGCCGCCGACCTGGCTCATCTCGCCTTCGTAGAAGACCTGGCTCGTCACCTTCTCGGGCGACGAAACGCCTCGCGCTTCGGCCTCGGCGCGCGCGGCTTCGACCTGCCACGCGACTTCGCGTTCCAGGTCGGCCCAAGCGTCATCCCCGACTTGCCGCTTGGCGCAATGCTGCTTCAGCTTCGGCAGCGGATCGCGAGCCCATTCGGCCTCGACCTCGGCCTCGCTCTTGTACGTCTGGGTGTCCTGGTAGCTGTGGCCTTCGAGCCGCGGCACCGTCAGCCGCAGAAGCGCCGGCGCTCGCTTCGTCCGGACATGCAAGACCGCTTCATCGATTAGCCGTGAAGCCTCGACCGGATCGGTACCGTCGCCGTTGAAGATCGTGAGGCCCGAGAAGCTGGCGAGGTTGGCGGCGATGTCCTTGCCGGGAGTCTGATATTCGGACGGAACGGAGATGCCGTAGCCATTGTCCTCAATGTAAATGAGCAGAGGCAATCGTTGTGTTGTAGCAATTGTTAGCGCGGACCAAAATCCGCCCGTCGCGCAGCTCGCGTCGCCGCCGAGGACCAGCGCGATCGCATCGTCTGGGCCCTCGCCCAGCACCTTCTGCTTGTAGGCGATCGCCTGCGCCCAGCCCGCCGCGGGCGTGTACTGCGCCCCGACCCCGCCGCACATCGGCAGGGCATGCGCGCCGCCCGGATTGGGATAATTGAAGACGACGCCGATATCGCGTCCGTCGGAATAGCCTCCTGCGAGGCCCATGCCGGAGCCTAGGGCGTCGGCAAGCGGCACGCCGAGCGCCAGCAGCAGCGGCCGCGAGCGATAGTAACCGAATGCGCCGTCGCCATCCTTGAGCTGAAGCCCAAGCAGCACCTGGGCCATGTCATGGCCGCGCGCGCTGAACTGGTAGAGCACCTTCCTGGCCGGAACGAGCTCCTGCTCCTCGATCCGGTCCATTTCCCGGCTGGTCAGCACCAGCCGCGCGACCTCGCGCCAATCGACGTCTGCCGACACCCGGCCCGGGTCGCGATCCGCCATGGCCGTCCTCAGTTCCCGAGGGCGCCGACCACGGCGGCGGTAAATCGATCGATCTGGTCGTCGCTCAGGCCGACGACGTTGAATCGCCCGCTCTCGGCCATGTAGATGGCATCGTCCTCGCGAAGCTTCAGGACCTGTTCCTTCGACAGCGGCAACATCGAGAACATGCCGAACTGGCGCCCGATGAAGGCCAGCCGCGGGTCGGCCGAAGCGATCCGCTGGCGCACCGAGTTGATCCGGTCGCGCATGGCAGTCAGCTCGACGAGCCAGCGGGCGCGAAGCTCAGGATCCTCGAGCACGATATGGACGGCCGCGGCGCCGTGGTCCGGCGGCATCGACCACATCTCGCGCGCGATCTTGTAGACATGCGCCATCGCCTTGGCGCTCGCCTCGGCCGAGCCGGACTTGATCCACAGCGACCCGACGCGATCGCGATAGACGCTGAAGTTCTTGTCGCAGCTCTGCGCGATGACGACCTCGTCGCACGCCTCAAGCATCAGCCGGACTCCGAACGCGTCTTCATCGAGCCCGCGTCCAAAGCCCTGGTAGGCGATGTCGATCAGGGGAACGAGCCCGCGTGTCGACACCAGCCGGACCACTTCACGCCACTGGTCCTCGTCGAGGTCGGCGCCGGTCGGATTGTGGCAGCAGCCGTGGAGCAGCGCGACGTCGCCTGGCTCGGCATTGCTCAGCGCCGCGATCATCTCCTCGAAGCGGATGATGCCCTGCCCGCGCTCGTAATAAGGATAATCGACCTGCTGCAGGCCCACGGCCTTGATGATCGGCGGATGATTGGGCCAGGTCGGCGTGCCGACGAGCACGCGAGCGCCGGGATTGGCCTTCGCAAGCAGCTCGAAGCCGAGCCTCAGCGCGCCGCAGCCGCCAGGGGTCTGCAAGCCGAGGATCCGCTCATCGTTCGCATGCTGCCCGAGCAGGATCGGCCGAAGCAGCTCGGCGAAGCGCTTGTCCCCGGCGCTGCCGAGATAGGCCTTGGTAACCTGGCCGTCGACCAGCCGCTGCTCGGCTTCCTTGATGACCTTGAGGATCGGCGTATTGCCCGCCGCGTCGCGGAACACCCCGACGCCGACATCGATCTTGTCCGGTCGCGGATCGCGATTGACCATCCCGATCAGCGCGATCAGCGAATCGTTCGAGACAGGCGGGAGATCGGCGAGGCCCTTGGCCTTGGCGTGGGTCTGCGTCAGCATCAGAAACGGATAGCGCAGTGTTCCATTCACGTCACCCCAGCGAAGGCTGGGGTCCAAGTCTCCGACGCTAGTGATTGATCTTGTCGAACAGATCTTCCCAATCGGGATTTGCGTCGATGATTTGCCGCAGCTTCCAATTGCGCTTCCACGCCTTCATCGCTTTCTCGCGCGCGATCGCTTCATAAATGCTCGCATGTTCTTCTGCGTAGACCAGCCGCGTCAGCCGATGCTCCTTGCAAAAACTTGAACCGCTGCCCGTTCGATGTTGCCAAACCCGCGCAGCAAGGTCGCTCGTAACACCGATGTAGAGTGTTCCGAACGGCTTGTTGGTCATGATGTAGGTCCAGCCACCCTTCATTTGGCGGACAGAGCCTGCTCAAAGACATGGATGCCAGCCTTCGCTGGCATGACGGTTGAGATCACGCATCGTAATCGACTGCGACGCCGTCGCCGAGCGGTACCGACTGGCAGGTCAACACGTAGCCGTCCGCAACCTCCTCGTCGGTCAACCCGTAATGGACGGCCATTTCGACCTTGCCCTTCATCACCTTCGCCCGGCAGGTGGCGCAGACTCCCGCCTTGCAGGCGAAGGGCGCCGGGAGCCCGGCCGCGCGCGCGCTGTCGAGGATGTTGCCCGCGGTGAACGGGACGCGCCGCGTCCGGCCGTCGAGCGTGACAGCGACGCCGACCCCCTCCGCCTGCGTCTGCAGCTGCGCCATTTCCTTGGCGACCGCGCCGGCGGGTCGGTCGGCGGTAAAGCGCTCGATGTGGATGCGCTCTTTTGGAATCTCGCGGTCGAGCAGGGCGCCTTCGGCGGCGTCCATCATCGGCCCCGGGCCGCAGATGAACCAGCCGTCGACTTCCGGGGCGTCCGGCACCAGCGCCCCGATCGCCTCCTCCAGCCGCTCGCGGTTGAGCATCCCGTTGAACAGCTCGATGTCCTGCTCCTCCTGGTCGAGGAAGTGATAGATTTCGAACCGGCCGAGATGCTTGTCCTTCAACCCCGCGAGCGCCTCGAGAAAAATGACCGAGCTGCTGTCGCGATTGCCGTAAAGCAAGGTGAAGCGGCTGTTCGGTTCTCCGGCGAGCAGGGTCTTGATCAGCGACATGACGGGCGTGATTCCCGACCCGCCCGCGATTCCGACGAGATGACGGCTGCGCGCGGGATCGAACTCGGTCGTGAAGCTGCCATGCGGCACCATCACTTCGACGACGTCGCCGGCCTTGAGCTGGTCGCCGACCCAGTTGGAGAAGATCCCGCCGCCGATCCGCTTGACCGTCACCATCCAGTCGCCGTCAGCGGGCGCGGTGCAGAGCGAATAGTTTCGCCGCACCTCTTCGCCGTCGATGGTCGCCCGTAGCGTCAGATGTTGCCCGGCTTTGAACCCGAACGCATCGCGCAGCTCCGGCGGGATTTCGAACCGGATCGAATTGGCTTCGGCGGTCTCCGGAACCACCTCGGCGACCTTCAGCGGGTGGAAGTGAACGCTCATCCTACCAGGTCGCGTCGGGGTAGGTGCGCGGAAGGAACTGCATCACCGCCAGCAGGTGCCCCAGATGTTCGCTGTGGTGCCCGCGCCGCCCGCCGAGGATCGCGCGCTGGTCGGCCGGCACTTCGAGCTCGCCCTCGGCGAGGACGGCGGCGATTGCCGAACGATATTCATCCTCGAACGCGCGCGGATCGAGAGCGATGCCGTGGTCGATTGCCGCCTGCAGCGTCTCATCCACCTCGAACAATTCCGGCACGAACCGCCAGCACCAGTCGAGCCCTTCGGCCATTCGGCGCGCGCTCTCATCGGTGCCGTCGCCGAGGCGGACGGTCCACTCGGA
>DASSIU010000116.1:0-3660 GCA_035691585.1 Sphingomicrobium sp.
GCAGCGCTTGTGCGCTGGCGCGCTCCGGGCGACAAGAAGCGATGGTGGGGGAAATCTTCCGAACCGCAGGACGATGGGTACTCGACTTCGCGCTACCGCCGCGCTGCGCGGGCTGCGGCACGATCGTCGATGACGTGCACAGCTTTTGTCCCGATTGCTGGAAAAGCGTCGAGTTCCTTGGCCATTCGGGTTGCATGACCTGCGGGCTGCCGCTCCAGGCGACCGAGCAGACCACGTGCGGCGTTTGCCTCGCACGGCCCCCGCGGATCGCGCGCACCCGCTCCGCGGTGGCCTATGGAGAGGTTGCGCGAAACCTCGCAATCCGCCTCAAATATGGTCGAAAGGTCGCGATCGCTCGCACCATGGCGCGCTACATGGCGCCGCTGGTCAGTAATGAGGGGGACTGTCTGCTTGTCCCCGTTCCATTGCATCGCACGCGGCTATGGAGCCGAGGGTTCAACCAGTCGGCTTTGGTTGCCCGTGAGCTGTCGCACCGGCTGCGGATTGACGCCGACCCGTTCGCGCTCAGGCGGATTCGACGCACTCCACCGCTCAAGGGCATGAGCCCGCTTCAACGCCGCAGGACTGTCTCCGGTGCTTTCCGCGTACGCGACAAGCAACGGGTCGCGGGAAAGACGGTGATCCTGGTCGATGACGTCCTGACCACGGGAAGCACTGCGGAGGCCTGCGCGCGTACCCTGAAACGTGCGGGAGCAGCGCGGATCGAGCTCGTCAGCTGGGCACGCGTGGTGAAACCTTTGCAGTTGATGCGTTGACGCCTTTGCCTAAGTATCCGGCGTGAAGGACGACAAGTGACCGTCGAGATCTACACCAAGGCATTCTGCCCCTATTGCTGGAGGGCCAAGACGCTGCTCGAGGAAAGGGGCGTGGAATATCGCGAAATCTCCGTGGATTACGGTGGCGAGGCGCGCGACCTGATGATCCAACGCGCGAACGGCCGCACCACGGTCCCGCAGATTTTCATCCGCGAGCACCATGTCGGCGGTTGCGACGACCTGTTCGAGCTTCATCACTCCGGCAGGCTTGACGAATTGTTCGGCGAATGACCCGGATCGCACTCTTCCAGTCGACCGCCGGAATCGATCCGGTGGCCAACGCGCGAGCGCTGACCGGCGCCGTCGAGCGGGCAGCGGGGGGCGGCGCGGAGATGCTCTTCACTCCGGAGATGTCTGGCCTGCTCGACCGCGATTCCGCACGGGCAGCCAAGGTGCTTCGGACTCAGGATGAGGACCCAGTGCTCGCGGCCTGTCGGGAAGCGGCCGCGCTCCACAAGATCTGGCTGCACATCGGCTCGCTGGCCGTGCTCGCCGACGGGAAGGTCGCCAATCGGGCATTTGTGATCGACCGGGACGGCACGATCCGCGCTACGTACGACAAGCTCCATCTGTTCGACGTCGATCTCCCGACCGGTGAAAGCTGGCGCGAATCAAACGTCTATTCGGCCGGGAGCGGCGTCGTGCTCGTGAACGGGACGCCCGTCGGGAAGCTTGGGCTCACCATCTGCTATGACCTGCGCTTTCCCGGTTTGTTTGCGCGTCTCGCCGAGTCCGATGCCGACGTCATTGCCGTGCCGGCGGCGTTCACCGTCCCGACCGGCAAGGCGCATTGGCACGTTCTGCTTCGGGCCCGTGCGATCGAGGCGGGGCTGTTCGTCGTTGCAGCGGCCCAAGTTGGTCATCACGAGGACGGCCGCAATACCTTCGGACACAGTCTTGTCGTCGATCCCTGGGGAGAAATCCTACTCGACATGGGCGAGGAGCCCGGCGTCGGCTTTGCGGATATCGATCTCAAACGCATTTCCGATGTCCGCTCGCGCATACCGGCGCTTAACCACCGCCGGGCTATCCCGGACGCGGTGACTTTATGATCGTCTTCGATCTGCAGTGCCGCGACGGTTGCGATACCTTCGAGGCATGGTTTCGCTCCGGAACGGACTACGAAGAGCAACGTGGCGCCGGTCTCGTCCAGTGCCCCTTCTGCCAATCGGCCAATGTCGAGAAGGCTCCAATGGCCCCGCGTGTGCCCCGCAAAGGGTCCGGCAACCCTCTCGCAAAGATCGCTGCAATGCAGGCCGAGTTGCTCAAGAGTTCGCGCTGGGTCGGTGATCAGTTCGCCGACACTGCCCGGGCAATGCATGCCGGCGAGATCGATCGTGAGCAGGTCCACGGCAATGCCACGCTCGAGCAGGCGAAGTCGCTAGTGGATGACGGAATCCCGGTAGCTCCACTTCTGCTGCCGGTCACCCCGCCGAGCCAGGTGAATTGATTGCGGGGGCCGCTGCTCCTATTCGGCGGTTCAACGACCCCGTAGCTCAGCAGGATAGAGCGACAGATTCCTAATCTGTAGGCCACAGGTTCGAATCCTGTCGGGGTCGCCAAGCAACGACGAGGGCCTTGGGCATGGCGACGCAGCGGCGGGAAACGGATCGGACCAGCATGACTGATCGCTTGTTCTTCGAGCATCCCCGATCGCTGGGCATGAGCTGGGCTGCGCACGGCATTGGTGCGGTTGCAATCGGCGCCCGCCTCGTGGGTGCCGGCGTTGCCTGCCTTGTCCATGCCGTTGTGCCGGGCCTCTTCACGCAGACCGCCGGCAAGACCATTACCCACATGTACGACCATATGGCCCGTCGCAAAGCCGGTGCCTCGAATCCGGAGAACTGGCCTGACTACGAAATCTGACCGTCAAACGACGGTCGCGATTGTCGGCGGCGGAGCGTCGGGAACGATCCTCGCCGCGCAGCTCGCGCGCCGCGGCATTCGTTCTGCGCTGATCGATGGCAGCGGCCGAATGGGGCGGGGGGTAGCCTATTCGACCACCGAGGCAGCCCATTTGCTCAATGTTCGGGCCGAGGGGATGAGTGCTCTGGCTGGCGAGCCCGACCATTTCGCGAAGCGGTTCGAGGCCGAAGGCGGCGATCGCCGCGGTTTCGCGCAGCGGCGTTTCTTCGCACAATATCTCGGCGAGATCCTGCGGGAGGCGGTCGCGAGCGGGCGCGTCGAGCGCGTCGAGGCGACCGCGGTTGCCGGCCACCGCAACGATGAGGGCTGGCAGATCATTTTCGATGACGGCTCGTCGCTTGGTGCGCAAGCGCTGGTGCTCGCGGTCGGTAACCAGGAGCCCGAGTCGCTGCGCGCCTTCGACGCTGTCGGGCCGCGGTTTGTCCGTAATCCGTGGGGCGCTGACTCGCGCGGTGCCGTGGAACAGCTCGCCCGGAGCGGCGAGGCGGCGCTCCTGGTCGGTACTGGGCTAACCATGGTCGACCTCGTGCTTTCGCTGGACTCGGCTGGTCACCAGGGCAGGATCGTCGCCTTGTCCCGCCGCGGACTGGCGCCGCGCGCCCACGCTGAATTCGTGCCCGCGCCAGTCGAGCATCAGGATCTCCCGGGTGGGTTGAGAGGAATGTTTCGCTGGTTGCGGAAGCGCGGGGCCGAGGTCGGGTGGCGGGCCGCCGTTGATAGCCTGCGTCCGCACAGCCATCCGCTGTGGCAGAACTTCACCGCGGATGAGCAGCGCCGCTTTCTTCGCCACGCGCGGCCCTGGTGGGATGTGCACCGGCATCGCATCGCCCCCGAGGTTGCCTCGATCGTTGCCCGCGCGGTCGCCGACGGTCGGCTCGAGATCGTCGCCGGCCGAATC
>DASSIU010000117.1:0-9736 GCA_035691585.1 Sphingomicrobium sp.
GTCCAGCTGACCTCGGCGAGAACGCCCTGGCCGGTTCCGTAGCCAAGGTCGCCGGCGATTGTGTGCTGCGGCGCCGGCTCCAGCCTGACATTGAGGTCAACCACGCGCCCGCCCTGGACGGGAACGACCTGGATATCCGCATTGGCCACGAGCGTCGTGGCGATCAGCGCCCGCCTCAGATCGTCGATCTTGGAGCGCTTGAACGGATCGCCGCGCCTGAAGCGGGCGATGATCGCGACATGATGCGGGCTGAAGCGCGGGCGGCCGCTGACATGGATGACGCCGAACCGTGCGATCGGACCGGGATCGACCGGGAGGGTCAGGCTGGCGAGATGGGTCTGGTGATTCACCTCGATGTCCTGGTCGCCGAGCTTCGCGCTCGCATAACCTTCCTCGCCCAGCGCCTGCGTGAGGGCGAGCCCACCTGCGATAACGTCGGAGGCGATCACCGGGTCGCCCGCTTTGATTGCAAACGCGTTGCGGAGCCTCGCCGAATCCGGTCCCGCCGCGTCGAGCCCAGGAAGCTCAACCGAAGCGAAGCGATATTGCTGGCCCGGGTCGGCGGTCAGAATGACTCGAAGCGTATCTCCAACCTTGTCGGTGCTGGCATCGACCGAGGCGTCGTAATAGCCCTGGCTCCGAAGCAACTGGGTCAGAAGGTCCGCGTCGGCGCTCGCTCGCCGGCCGATCTGCGCGGCGTTTGAGGGGCTCTTTCGCTCCGTCTCGAGTGCCGACTGTTTTCGAAATTGCGCCAGCAAATCCTCGGCGTTTCCGACGGAGGCGATGCCTTCGACCGCGACCGTGTAGCGGATGTTTCCGGCCGCGTCGGTCGGCGGCGCGCTGGTCTGGCTCTTGGCCACCGCCCGCGGCGAGCTGGTTGGCGTGGAAGGCGCAGCCGTGGGCGGCGTCACCTCCTTCGCATTGAGCTCCGGCCACGCCACGCCCAGATCCGGAAGCGGCGCGAGCGGTGCGCTCGGATCGAGCTCCGCAGCGTCGGGCGCGGGACGAGGTTGCGGCGCTGGTTGCGGTGGAGGCGGCGAAGCCGTCTGCGCCAAAGCCGGGACGGACGGAAATCCCGCCGCAGCAGCCGCCCACAGCAGCCGTGCGGCCCCAACCCTTGAACCCCACCCGCTCATCAAGCAGTGAGCCTTAGCCAGCGCTCCTGAACCGCGCCAGTACGTTCCGTCGAGAATTGAGCCGCTTAGAGGCTAGTGAACGGTGCCCTGAACTTCGTCGCTGCTGAGGCTCGCGATCACTCGCTCGATCTGCCGCCAGTGGCAGAAGCGCGCGACATTGCCGTCGTCTCGGCTCCGGTCGGCCCGAGCGGCGGCCTCGAACCCGGCGTCATCGCCGTAGCGAGCGATCAGCTCGGATGCGTCGGCAAGTGCCACGCGGCCATGGATGAAGGGGCTGTGCATGGCACAACGATAGTCGCGGCCGCGTTTCGGGACTGCCGACAAATGTCGTCAACATAGCGTTGACCATGTTATGCAGGCACAGGGGGCATTCCATTGAGCGATGTGTTCGTCTCGTACAAGGCCGAGGATCGCCGGCGGGTGCGCCCGCTCGTCGAGGCGCTCGAGGCGGACGGCCTTTCGGTCTGGTGGGATGTACAGATCGGCGGGGGCGCGGCCTGGCGAGCCTCGATCGAGACCGAGCTCGACGCCGCCAAATGCGTAATCGTCGTGTGGAGCAAGCGTTCGGTGGGCACGAACGGGAGCTTTGTTCGCGATGAAGCGTCGCGCGCGATGGAACGGCACATTTATCTGCCCGTCAAGCTCGACGACAGCCGGTCACCCCTTGGATTTGGCGAAACGCAGGCGCTCGGCCTTGCGCGCTGGAAGGGCGATCGGGGCGATCCACGCTATCAGGCCCTGGTCAGGGCAGCGCGTTCGATGATCGAACATAAATCCCCGCCCCGGCGGCATAATGCCGCCGCCCCGGTCTCTCGCCGCAGGCTGGTTAGCGGATTGGCGGCAGTCGCGGTCGTCGGCGTCGGAGTTAGTGGGTGGTATTTCGTTCGGCCCTCCTCTGATGCGACGTCCGACAGCATCGCGGTGCTGCCGTTCGCGAATCTCAGCGGAGACCCGGAGCAAGCCTATTTCTCGGACGGAATGGCGGAGGAGCTACGCTCCTCTCTCGCGCGCCTGGCGGGTTTGAAAGTGGTCGGCCGAACATCGTCCGAAATCGTCCGCAACGATGATGCCAAGACCGCTGCGAGAAAGCTTGCCGTAGCCAACGTTTTGACAGGAAGCGTCCGTCGTTCGCAGGCAACTATTCGTGTAACTGCACAACTGATCGACGGAACAAGCGGCCTCGAACGCTGGTCGGAAAATTACGACCGAGCGCCAGGCGACACGATCAAGATTCAGACGGACATCGCCGAGAGTGTCGCCCAAGCATTGAAAATCGCGCTCGGAAGCGCCGGGCGCGCCTTACTGGCGGTTGGCGGCACCAATAATGTCGATGCGCAGAACCTCATCCTTCAAGCGGACGCGCAGTTTCAGAGCACCTTCAGCGAACAGAGGGCACGGCGAGGACTAGAACTCATTGATGCCGCGATTGCCCTCGATCCCAATTACGCAGGCGCGTACGGCAGAAGGGGAGTTCTGCTGAACACCGTTTCGCTGTTCTTTTCGCACGGACCCGACGAACTGAAGGCGGGTCGTTCACAGGCGCTCAAGTCCGCCAACAAGGCAATCGCTCTTGCGCCCACATTAAGCTGGGCACACCTGGCGCTTGCGCAAGTACGGAGCGGCGCGCTGCAAATTGGACCCGCTTGGCCAGAGTATCGTCAAGCGCTGAAATTGGCTCCAAGTGATGCCAACACAATACGTCTATACTCTCGATTTCTTGCGGAAATTGGGAAACAGCAGCAGGCGCTTGAGCTCGCCGACGAGGCTGTTGCTCTCGACCCGCTCAATACCGAATCCTATAATTTCCGAATATTCGCCCTGTACCATGCGCGGCGTTACGCGGACGTGGAACAGGCAACGCGAGAAGAGACCGCGCGTTCGCCGAGCTTTTTTCGCCCGCCGCTCGAGCACGGCTATAGCTTGATCATGCTGGGGCAGCTCGCCGCGGCCGGCAGATTTTTCGCACCAACGCCGGAAAATGGACCTGGCCAGGTTGCCGGCAAAGGCATCTTGCTGGCGCGGAACGGCGATCGACACGGGGCGTTGCTCTCCATCGCCGAATTGAAGCGGCTGATCGGCGACAATGCGAGCTACTCGGTTGCGGAGATTTACTCACAGCTAGGAGATCCCGACCAAGCATTCGCGGCAATCGACCGCGCGTTCGAGAATTCGCATTGGGCGCTGATTAATCTTCTGACGGACCCGTTCATGGACCCGATCCGCGGCGATCTGCGCTTCAAAGCCGCGTTATCCAGACTCGGTTATCCAAGCTGAGGCTGGCGCTTGGCAACCCCCTCTGCCATGGCCGCACCATGCCCAGCACAAGCCGCTCCGGAGGATGCTTCCTCACCCTCTTCATTTTCCTGGGCTTCCTTTACGGCCTGTCGATCCGCAATCCCCTGAAGGGTGTGTTGATCGGCCTCGCGGTCGGCATCGTGCTCGCAATCGTCACCTGGCTCGTCGATCTTCGGCGCCGCGGCCGCTAGGCGAGCCGACGCCCGGCCCAGATTACGCGTCCGATCGGCTTGATGTCGTCGAGCCCGCAATCGGGCCAGTCGGGGTAAGCCGGGTTATCGGATTGGACCGTCAGGCGTCGACCGACCGGATTGAGCGCGATCCGCTTCACGACCAACGCGTCGTCGATCCGAAGCACGTAGATACCGTCGCGGAGGCGCTCGACGGAATCGCCGAGGTCGACCAGGATATCGTCGCCGGCGTTCAGGGTCGGCGCCATCGAATCGCCTTCCACCCGAACGATCGAAAGCTTGGCGGGCCCGCTTGGGGTCAGCGCCTTCAGCCAGCGCTCGTCAAATGCGAAATAAGGCTTACCGAGTTCCTGCGTCACGATGGCCCCCGGCCCGGCCGAGACCATCACCGGATGCCGCTTGACGCTGAGCAGGCCCTTGACGGGTGAGCCACTGTCCGCGGGACCGCCGAGCAGCGTCTCGGAGATTCCGAAGTAGCTCGCGAGCTTTCGCCGCTCGTCCTCCCCCAACCGCTTGGGAACGCCGCGACGGACGAACTGCTGGATATAGGCAGGGTTGCGTCCGAGCATGCGTGACAGGCCCGCGAAATCCTCGCCGCGCTCCGCGCACAGTCGTTCGAGAACCTGCCTGGGGTTGTTCATCATTAATGCGCCCTTAGTAGTGATAGGTAAATGCCTAGACAAGTAGGAATTGCGTTGGAAGGTACTGAGCAGCCGAGTCGTTCGAGACTTTAGGGAAACGCCAGGTGAATTTGCTCAGAGAAATAGAAAAGTTCGGTAATTATCCCCTTGCGCCAAGTAATATAAGAGCGTAAAAGGGGGTCATGGCTAAGAAATTTCCTACGCTCCGCCAGTTTCAGGCCGACTTTCCGACGGAGGAAGCCTGTCTGGACCATCTGATGCGCAACCGCTTCGGCATTGAGCATGAGTGCGGATCGTGCGCCCGCGCCGCCAAGTTCTACCGGGTGAAGGCGCGCCGCTCTTACGCTTGCGAGTGGTGCGGCTTTCAGGTGTTCCCGACGAGCGGCACTCCTTTCGACCGCACTCGCACGTCGCTGCGCGATTGGTTTTACGTCATGTTTCTTTTCACGACGACGCGGAACGGCGTGGCCGCGAAACGCGTCGAGCGTGAGCTTGGTGTCACCTACAAGACCGCGTGGCGCATGTGCCACCAAATCCGCCAATACATGGCTTCGCTGGACAGCGACGATCCTCTGGGCGGCTGTGGCGAGATTGTTGAGGTCGATGAGACAATCATTGGCGGCGAGGTTCGCGGCAAGGGCCAAGGCCCGCACATGGAGAACAAGCAAGTCGTTCTCGGTATGCTGGAACATGGTGGCGAGCTGATTACCCGCGTCGTCCCGAACCGCCAGAAGACCTCGGTTCTCCCGCTTGTGCAGGATTACGTGCTTCCCGGCACTCACATTCATACCGACGAAGGCCGCTCCTACATGACGCTTTCTGAGCGCGGCTATCAGCACTCCGCCGTCAATCACCGTCGCTTTGAATATGTCGGCCCTTCCGGCGAGACCGTGAACCGCTTGGAAGGGTTCTGGGCCATGCTGAAGCGAGGCATCAACGGGACGCATATCCATATCAGCGCGAAGCATCTTCCGAAGTATCTCGGGGAGTTTGAGTATCGCTGGAACATGCGGGCGGTGCCGCATCTGATGCTTGATCGGATGCTTCACTCGTTCGCGTGCTGCTAGGCGCTGGACCGGCGAGCATCGCCTTAAGAAGGCGATTGAACAGCGAATTTGGATCATCTTTCATTAGGCCAAACCCTCTCGATTTCGCGCTTGCTGAAGTGCAGGTCGGTATACTCGTAGGGGTCCGCATATGCCGTCGGAACGCGAAGCGTTTTAATCTTGTGGTTGAACGTTCCGTCCTGCCATTCGCTCTCGGAAATTCGCCGAAGGGGAGTATTCCCGAGGCGTCCCCAAACGTGGAGGTGTTCCACCACGACCTTGTCACCGATTTGCAGATCGACCCTCCGCCAAAACTTCGCCATTGCAACATTGCCACCATCGCGCGGCGCCCCTCCCAAGGCTCTGTAAACGCGTCCTAGAATGCCAATGAGCGGCAAGTCGGGCTTGGGCTCACCCGCTTTCCTGATCGCTTCTTCAACGTGGCGCTCCTTATCCCTCAGGATCGCCCCGATCTCCGGGGGCAAATCAGCGCCTGATTGAGGGCCCATCATCCGTGCGAGACCTTCCAGGTTCTGATTGTCCCATCCTCGGTAGGCAGGCTTGTCCGGCGGCGATGCGGATGTTTGGGGCGGGTGAAAATGAACGTCCCGCGCAGCGTGGATGTTGTGCGAAGAATCGCCACTCGTTGACTGGGATAGGCCAGTGGGCCGCGTGTTCTCACCCGGCTTCAGCCGCCACAGCAGCAGCAAGTAAACGATGACGATTGCAACGAGGACGAAACCTATCGTTTGCACCGGTAGGGCTGACGCGTTCAGCAACTTTTTGACCCTGTCGGGCCAGAGGGAGCTTGCCGCGCCGCCGATTGTCGCGAGTAAGCTGCCGA
Organism: Sphingomicrobium sp.; assembly: GCA_035691585.1. Classification (GTDB taxonomy): domain Bacteria; phylum Pseudomonadota; class Alphaproteobacteria; order Sphingomonadales; family Sphingomonadaceae; genus Sphingomicrobium. The sequence goes on from DASSIU010000117.1 coordinate 6,154, forward strand.
GTTTGACTGGCGCGCTAAGAAGCGCCTCATAAACGACCCTGCGCATCTGCCTATTCTGCGCTCACCCCTTACTTGGCGCAAGGGGATAAGCGCCAAAAGTTCCTACGCCACAATGATACGGCTCCAACCCGTTTTGGACGCGATGTCGTTGGAGATCCGCGGTTTGTGTTCGATTTACGCAATGGCCGTGACCCTCGGCCAGCCACTGTCGAGCGTGTGCGCGCCTATCTCGAGGCGGCCGCGCAATGAACCGGATCGCCATGTCACCCGCCGCCTCGGCACTTCTGCGCGCCTTGATCGGCCGTGCCGGAGTCCCGCGCGATAGGATTTTGCTGAGCGATTCGCAGTCGGTCGACTGGAGGTCGCTGACCCTGACCGGAGAGCGCCACCAGCTCCAGCTGCGCGTACCCCGACCGGATTCGCGAGCGATCGTCGATCGCATGTGCGAGGGCCTTGAGGATGCGGAGTTCAGCATTCCGGGGATCGTCGTCGCGGACATCGCGGTCGCGGAAACGCCGAAGTTCGCGCTGGACGGATCGACCAGCCTCATCATCGAAGCACTGACGATCAGCGAGGATTAGCGAAGCGAACGCCGCAATTGCGCGAGCGCTTCCGAAAGCGCTTGCGAGGCATCGGACGGGGCGGCCGGCCGCCGCCCTTCCCCCAGATGGTCGTCGATCCGCGTCTTCAGCTGACCCGCCGTCGGCATCGATTTGGGATCGAACAACCGCACAACCCGGGATTCGGGTCCAAGTTCGGCGAGGATGTCGTCCAGCGCGAGGGGCTCTTCCGGAACCCGCTGGACATCGGTGAGCAGCAGCTCGTCAGAATCGAGCCGATCGGCGTCGGTAAGCACCAGTTCGCCGGAGTCGAGCCGATCGGTGTCGCTGAGGACGAGTTCGTCAAACTCCGGCTCGAGGTCTCGAACGTTGAAGACCGGGATCGGCATGTCGGTCTTGCGCTCGGCCATCGCGCGAATCACGCGCAGGCACAGGAGGAAGGCAACTATCCCGCCTGCTGCCGAATATTGTGGCCGTAAGGCGGCCGATCCCAGACAGCTATAGACGGCATAGGCGACGGCTCCGCCAAACAGGGCCGCGGCCGTGGCTTCAATGCCGGTTTCCACACGATCGATCAGTCGGGCGTTCATCGCCCGCGTTGATACCCGCGAATCCTTGCCGTTCCGTTAGGCCGGCAGCTCGCTCGGGTGCCGGATCTCCTCGACCTCGGGCATCTCCTCGATGAGATCGATCAGTGCATTGGTGAATGGTTCGACGTCGTCGGGCTTGCGGCTGGTCACGACATTGCCGTCGGTCACCGCGGCCTGGTCCACGACCGTCGCGCCGGCGTTGCGCAAATCGGTTCGGATTGACGGCCAGCTTGTCGCAGTTCGTCCGCGCAGCAGGTCCGCTTCGACCAGCAACCACGGGCCATGGCAGATGGCCCCGATCGGCTTTCCCTGCTCGTCGAATGCCTTGATCAGCGCGATCACGTTGCCGTGGACTCGAAGCGCATCGGGATTGCGCACCCCGCCAGGAAGAATCAGCGCGTCGAAATCATCGGCATTGGCCTCATCCACCGTCAGGTCGGGGCGAATGGTCTTGCCCGGGTCGTCATGAACGGTCGCCTGGATCGGGTCCCGCTTCAGCGAGGCGAGGACGACATCGGCTCCCCGTTTCTGAAGAATCTCGCGCGGGCCGAACAGCTCCCATTCCTCAAAGCCATCCGTGGCCACAATCAGGATTCTCGAATTCGGAATGGTCGGCACTGGTCGACTCCTTCAGGAACCCCCTCCGCCGCCGCTCGCTTATGCCGCTCGATGACCCAAGTGAAGCGTAACACGCCATGTTGAGGCATAGCAGCGACACGGAGCCGGGCATCACCCGCAAGAACATGGGCCGCTACTGGGCTTATTTCGATTCCGAGGGAAAGCGCATTACCGACCGCGAGGAAATCGATCGGCTCAACGCGATCGGCTTGCCACCCGCCTACGAAAATGCATGGTTCTGTGCCGATCCGGATGGGCATTTGCAGGCCACGGGCGTGGATGCGCGCGGCCGCAAGCAATACCGCTACCACGCCCAATTCCGTGCGAGGCGCGAGGCCGCCAAATATGAAGGCCTGCTCGAATTCGGCAAGGCGCTGACCCGGTTGCGGCGACGGGTGGAACAAGACCTCAAGCGGCGCACGTTAACGCGCGAGACCGTGCTCGCCGCCGTCGTCCGGCTGCTCGACCGCCGCCATATCCGCATCGGCAACGAGGAATATGCGAAGGAGAACAAGAGTTACGGCGCGACGACGCTCCGAAGCCGTCATTTGCGCCGCAACGGCAAGAGCATGATGATGCGCTTCACCGGCAAGCACGGGATCGTTCATGAAGTGAAGATCACCGACACCAACCTGAAGCGGATCGTCAGCCGCTGCCAGGAGCTGCCGGGGCAGATGCTGTTCCAATATGTGAACGGTGACGGCGAGCCGAAGCCGATCACGTCCGGCGACGTGAACGACTACATCAGGGAGGCGAGCGGTGGCGACTTCACCGCCAAGCATTTCCGGACCTGGAGCGCGAGCGTCATCGCGCTCGACCAGATGCTGAAAAAAGCCGAGGACGCCAGGATTAGCGTCAAGACGGTGGTCGAGCCGGTCGCGGAGGCGCTCGGCAACACGCCGGCGATCAGCCGCAAGTCCTACGTCCACCCGGCTCTCCTGGAGGCGGTCAAGGAGAATTCGCGCGATCCGCTCGACGGGATGGAGCGGCCAAGCGGTCGCAAGCGGCTGTCGAGCGCCGAAGTGGCTCTGCTGGAGTTCCTGGCGCGAGGCGGCAAGCGAAGCCGGCGCCGCGGCAAGCGCTCGACGGCTTGATTGGCGCCCCGCCCGGCGCCAAGACGGGGCCATGGGGGTGGACCGCTTCGTCCATTGGTTTGAGATCAACCGCGACGGGTTGCTGATCGGAGCGATCGTAGCCGGCGCGATGATCGCCGGAATGCTCGCCTTGCGCTGGCTGGGGCGGCGCGCATGCGAGCGCGATCCGGATCACCGCACCTGGGGCTCGGTCGTCGGCCGTGCGCTCGCGCGAACCAGCCCGATTTTCATCCTCGTCGCCGCCGCTGACAGTTTCTCGACCTACGGCGATCTCCCGCTGCGAATTGAGCGCGTCGTCGATATCGCCTTCATCATCGCATTCGCCTTGCAGGGCGCGGTCTGGGCGCGCGAGCTGGTTCTCGGCATGATTTCGCGCCGCGTCGCGGCCGAGGCCGGCAGTGGCACCCTCGCAAACGCGATGGCGATCATCCGCCTGCTCGTCAGCGTTACCGCCTTCGCCATCGCAATCATTCTCATCCTCGAGAATCTGGGGGTGAACGTCACCGCGCTGGTCGCCGGGCTCGGCATCGGCGGCATCGCCATAGGCCTTGCCGCACAGGGAATCTTTGCGGACCTGTTTGCCGCCCTTTCGATCCTGTTCGACAAGCCGTTCAAGAAAGGCGACACGATCCGCTACGACCAGAGCACCGGAACGGTCGAGCGGATCGGGCTGAAGACCACGCGATTGCGCTCGCTGACCGGCGAGCAGCTGGTGATGGCC
>DASSIU010000118.1:0-8894 GCA_035691585.1 Sphingomicrobium sp.
CTCGCTGTGATCGAGCAGATCGAAGACCTGCTCGGCTTCCCAGCCGCGCTGGCCGATGATGAGCAGCCGGGGAGCTTCGCTTCCGAGCCGATCGACGAGGCGCGACCAGATGGTCAGCAGCAGCAAGTGGTTCTTGCGGCCCTCGATCGTGCCTAGCGCCACGAAAGTGGGTTTCCCTGAGAGTTCCGTTGCCGGATGCGTCGGAAGGAGGTCGACACCTAGCGGCGCGGCATGGGAAGCTGGCATTGGCAAACCCTCCGCCGCGGCGAATTCCGCCAGCTCGTCCAAAGTCGCCCGGCTGTTTCCGATCACTCCTGTGCCGGTCGTCAGGACGGTTCGCATCCTTTGCCGATGCCGCTCCGCTTCTCCGGCACGGCAGAATTGGGGATGGGTGATCGGGATCAGGTCGTGCACGAGGTAGACGGGCCTGACATCCGACTTTCCGGCCCACGCTCGATAACCGTCCGAGTCGAGCCCGGTATGACCGACGTTCAGATAGAGCCGGTGCTTCCCCGAGCTACGCCCCGCCCCAAGGTGCCTGAGTATACCCGTCACCAGGCGCCAGCGAAAATGCTCCTGCGGACCTTCGAGCAGAGCGAAGAGGGCCTTCGAGGCCCGGGGGTCGAGGATGCGTCGAAAATGCCTGTGCTGGACGACGGCTTGGGACCGATGCCCGAAATGGCGCAGATAGGCGAGGCAGACGCGATCGATGCCGGTCGGGAGACGACCCTTCCAGCGACGCCAGATCAGGCGCGAGACATCCAGCAAAAGGGGGGCGTCGGGCACTGCGAGGGATTGGGAGCGAATGGGAGAAGGTGCAATCGAATGTTCGGACGCCTTTCCGCAGAAGCCCAGTGCCCGTCAATGCCGTTTGGGCCCTCAGGCCGGCGCGACGCTCTCAAGATATGAGGCCAGATCTTCGCAGCCGCCGATCCGCTGGCCGTCGACGAAGATCAGCGGCGTCGTCTCGACGCCCTGCTCAGCTTCGAATGCATCCACCTGCTCACGGCTGGTGAGGACATGCTCGTCGATTTGGTAGCCAGCGTCGTCGAGCATTCGCCTGGCAAGCAGGCCATAGGGACATTCATGGGTCGGCAGCTTCATTCGGCAGAGGGTCGCGGTACGCTCGGACATGATCACTCTCTCACAGGCTTGTCCTTCGCCAATGCGTTTGCCCATCGAAGGTTGCGTCACTCGCGGTGAGCCGTTTGCCGCGCTATGCGGCGGGCAATGAACCCGCTGTACGAACAGATGAAGACCAGCGTCTTCGAGCGCATGTCGCTGGCCGCGGCAACGCATGGAGCCGTCAACCTTGGCCAGGGTTTTCCCGATTTCGGCTGGTCGGATCAGATCCTCGACTCCGCTGCGCGAGCCTTGAAGGAGGGGTCGAACCAATATCCGCCGTCGCGCGGCCTGCCGGCACTTCGACAGGCGGTCGCGGAGCACTACCGCCGCCACTTCAATCAGGAGCTTGCCGCCGACCATGTGTGCGTGACCAGCGGAGCCACTGAAGCCCTAGGCGCGGCAATCCTTGCGACCGTCTCTCCCGGTGACGAGGTGATCATCTTCACGCCGGCCTACGACAGCTATGCACCGATGATCCGCAGGGCAGGCGGAACTCCGGTCGAGATTCCATTGCGGCCACCGGCGTGGCGGATCGACCGGGAGGCAGTCGAGCGGGCGATTCGACCGAACACGCGCGCGATCCTGTTCAACAATCCACACAATCCCACGGGACGGCTGTTCGATCGCGAGGAACTCGACATCGTCGCCGCGCTCGCCGTGCAACACGACCTGACGGTGATCAGCGACGAGGTTTGGGAGCATGTGCTCCTCGATGGACGGTCGTTCACCCCCCTGGCGTCGTTGCCCGGCATGTTGGAGCGGGCGATCAAGATTGGTTCGGCGGGGAAGATCTTCTCGCTCACGGGGTGGAAGGTCGGCTGGATGGTCGCTCCGCCAGAGCTCGCGAACCTGGTCGCCCGCGCCCACCAGTTCCTGACCTTCGCCACCGCGCCGAACCTTCAGGCGGCGGTTGCCTATGGGTTGAACGAGGGCGACGGCTGGATTCCCCCGATGCGCGACCGATTTCAGAGGGCCCGGGACCGAATGACCGAGGGACTGAGGAGCGCTGGCTATTGCGTGCTCGATGCCACCTCGACTTACTTCCTCTGCGTCGATCTGAAGGCTTCTGGCATCGGCGCCGATGACGAGACATTCGCCGTCAAGGCGGTCGAACAGGCCGGGGTCGCGGTCGTGCCACTTTCCGCATTCGCCGAGCGCGAGCCGCCGCGCCACCTGGTCCGGCTATGCTTCGGCAAGAAGGACGAGACGATCGATGCCGGGGTCGCCGCCATGGCCAAAGCGAAGGAGCTGTTCGCATGACCCCGGCCGAAGAGGCTGCCAACCTCCTTCAGCTATTTGGCCTCGACTGCAACGGCGGCAGGCTCGTCAGTTTTTCACCGATCGACGGCAAACCGATCGGCCGGGTGTCCGTAGGCGATCCCGAAGCGGCGTGTGCGCGGGCCGCCGAGGCGTTCGCCCGATGGCGCCTCGTCCCGGCTCCGCGTCGCGGAGAATTCGTGCGCCTGCTCGGTGAATGGCTGCGCGAGGCCAAGCCGCTGCTTGCCAAGCTGGTCACGCTCGAAAGCGGAAAGATCCTCCAGGAGAGCCTGGGCGAAGTTCAGGAGATGATCGACATCTGCGATTTCGCGGTCGGCCTGTCGCGCCAGCTTTATGGCCTCACCATCGCCAGTGAACGGCCCAACCACCGAATGATGGAGCAATGGCATCCGCTCGGTCCGGTGCTGGTCATAAGCGCGTTCAATTTTCCGGTGGCGGTCTGGGCCTGGAATGCGGCGCTGGCGCTGGTGTGCGGCAATCCGGTGATTTGGAAGCCGAGCGAGAAGACTCCGCTGTGCGCTGAAGCGGTCATGGTGCTGGTGAGGCGCGCCGCCGATCGGTTCGGCGATGTCCCCGACGGACTCGTGCAACTTGTCCAGGGTGAACGCGAGGTCGGCGAGAAGCTGGTCGACGATCCCCGCGTCGCGCTGGTCTCGGCCACCGGGTCGACGGCAATGGGGCGAGCGGTTGGGCCCCGTATCGCCCAGCGATTCGGTCGCGTCCTGCTCGAGCTCGGCGGCAATAATGCGACGATCGTAGCGTCGAGCGCCGACCTCGAGCTCGCCGCTCGCGCGATCCTGTTTTCGGCGGCGGGAACCGCGGGCCAGCGCTGCACCACGCTCCGGCGGCTGATCGTTCACCAGAGCGTCGCCGACAAGCTGGTCGAGCGGCTGCGCGGGCTCATTGCACAGGTGAAGGTCGGTGATCCGCGTTCGCCTGACACGCTGATTGGCCCTTTGATCGACGAGAGCGCCTTCGAGGCGATGCGGGGCGTGATCGGCGAGGAGATCGAGCGGGTCGACGCAGTTCCAGGCGGTTTCTACGTCCGGTCGGCGATCGTCGAGGTCGCCGCTCAAGAGGGCAGCGTGCTCAAGGAGACGTTCGCGCCCATCCTCTATGTCCTCAGGTATCGCGATCTCGACGAGGCGATCGCGCTCAACAATTCGGTGCCGCAAGGCTTGTCCTCGTCCATCTTCACCAACGACCTCCGCGAGGCGGAGCTATTCATGTCGGCTTCGGGGTCGGACTGCGGGATCGCCAACGTGAATATCGGGCCTTCGGGCGCGGAGATCGGCGGCGCGTTCGGTGGGGAAAAAGAGACCGGTGGCGGTCGCGAAAGCGGCTCGGACAGCTGGCGCGCCTACATGCGGCGGCAGACCAACACGGTGAACTACGGCTCCGATTTGCCGCTTGCCCAGGGCATCAAGTTCGATGTCGCTCCGTGAACCATTGATCCGAGATTGGAAGCAGCCTTGTCCGACACCGTAACGCTGGAGAATGGCATCGCGTTTGCGAACGATCGGCCCTTCGTGCTGGTCGGCGGGATCAACGTCATCGAAAGCGAAGAGCTGGCGATGGAGGTCGCCGCCAAGTTCGTCGAGGTCACGGCGGATCTCGGCATTCCGTACGTGTTCAAGGCGTCGTTCGACAAAGCGAACCGCTCGTCGATCGGCTCTTTCCGGGGACCGGGCCTGGAAAAGGGCCTCCAGGTCCTGACGAAGGTGAAAGGGCGGTTCGACGTTCCGGTGCTGACCGATGTCCATGAGCCGTTCCAGGCGGCCGCCGTGGGCGAAGTCGCCGACATCCTCCAGCTCCCGGCCTTCCTCGCCCGTCAGACCGACCTGGTTGTGGCGCTCGCCCGGACGGGACGGGTGATCAACGTCAAGAAGCCGCAATTCCTCGCTCCGCAGGAGATGCGGCACGTCATCGCGAAGTGCCGGGAGGCCGGGAACGACCGGGTCATCCTGTGCGAGCGGGGCACCAGCTTCGGCTACAACAACCTGGTCGTCGACATGCTCGGAATGGACCTGATGAAGGGGATGGCGCCCGTCCTGTTCGACGCCACGCATGCCTTGCAGGAACCGGGTGGTCGAAGCGATAGCGCCGGGGGACGACGAGCGCAGGCGGCCGCGCTGGCACGATCGGGGATGGCGCTGGGGATTGCGGGCTTGTTCCTCGAGGCGCATCCGGATCCCGACAAGGCGCTGTGCGATGGACCTTCCGCGTTGCCGCTCGATTCGCTCAGGCCCTATCTCGAGCAGATGAAGGCGATCGATGAGCTGGTGAAGAGCTTTCCGCCGCTGGTTACCGGCTAGGCATCAGCTCAGATCTGCCATCCGCCGATCGGGTCCGCCTCGGCCTCTGTTTCGTCCCACAGCGCAAGCTTTTCCTCTGCGATGAGCGCGGGCCAGGCGCGGCGGAACTTGTGCATCCAGCCTTTCAACGCCGCGGGGTCGAGCGGTTCGGAAACGAGGTAACCCTGGACGCAGTCACAGCCCAGTTCGCGGACGATCCTCAATTGGTCGAGGGTCTCAACGCCCTCGGCGGTGGTCGTGAGTCCAAGCCCGTGAGCGAGCTCGGTCACCGCCTGGATGATGAGGCGCGAGTCGCGTGAATGGGGCACGTCGGCGACGAACGCCTGGTCGATCTTTACCTCGGTGAATGGCAGCTGGCGCAGCTGCATCAACGAGGAATAGCCGGTGCCGAAATCGTCGATCGCGAGGCCGATGCCCTTGATTCGAAAGCGGGTGAGGGCGTCCATCAACTTGACCAGCGGCTGGGTCGCACCCTCGGTCAATTCCAGCACCAGCCGGTCGGTGGGCACCTCCAGCGCGCGGCACATCCGCTCGACCAGATCGGGGAAGTCGAGATGCTGGAGGCTGAGGGCGGAAATGTTGAAGGCGATGCAGGTGTCGAGACCCTCGTCGCACCAGTCGAGCCATTGCCGGAGGATGCGCCGGAGGCCCCAATGCGTGAGTTCGTCGATCAGCCCATGTTCCTCGGCCAGCGGCACGAAATGCGACGGCTTGACCGGTCCAAGCTCCGGATCCTCCCAACGGACCAGCGCTTCGACTTGCCTCAGGCCACCGTCGCGAAGCGACACCTTGGGCTGGTAGACCATGTGCAGCCGTTGTTCTTCGAGTGCCCGTTCGAGGCCGCGGATCAGCTGCAGCTCGGCCGCGGGGCTCACGGAACCAGTGTGGCCTTCAGCTTGGCGAGCAGCTCTTCGAGAACTTCGAGCCGCACCGGCTTTTCGACGGGTCCCGCCATGTTGAGACCCAACGCTTCGCCGAGTCGGAAGGCGGACTCGAGGACTCGGCGATCGAACCCGCTGACGATCAATACCGGCCCGCGGTAGTCCTGGTCGGCAAGGAAGCGAGTCAGCTCGACTCCATCGACCGGCATGCCGAGGTCGAGGGCGACCATTTCCGGCTGGACCGACAGGAAGGACTCGCGAAACTCGTTGTCAGTGGCGGTGACGACGGGGTCGAATCCCGCCGTTCGAGCTGCATTCGCCAGGTAGGCGGCGAGAGCGGGCTCGTCATCGATCAGCAGCAGTCTCGGCTGCGTCATCCAGTCGTCTCTCCCCACAACAGGCGTAGTCATCAACAACGCCCGGGATCAAGATTTCTCAACGCCTTTTTAACCGCGAACCCAATAAAGTCCCAATCTGGCGCGATTTGCGCGAGTTGGAGGCTGTTTTCGGCATGTTCACTGACCTCATCCGGCGGAAATTCTCGGGCCAGGCGTTCAGCAGCAGCGACGCCGCGTTCGAGTCGACGACCGTCTCGCTGTCGACCGCCGTGCCGCGCCCTGCCGAGCGCCGTACCGACGAGCGCCTGTCGGCAATGCTACGCGTCGGGAAGCTGACTGAAGCCAATGGCAGCGAGCAGCTGATCAAGGTCAAAAACCTCTCCGCCGGCGGAGTCATGGCGATCGTCAGCCGGGCTCCGACAGTCGGGGAAGCAATCCACATCGAACTCTCCTCCCAGCGAATCCCGGGGACGGTGGTCTGGACGCGCGATGGGATGGCCGGGTTCAAGTTCGACCAAAACGTCGATCTCGGAGAGCTGCTCGCCGGCCGAAAGCCGCGTCACGGTTTCCGCCCACGCCCGCCCCGCCTCGAAATCCCGTGCAAGGCTTCGGTGCGGGTGGGGAAGACCTATTACACGGTAGACGTCCACGACATTTCGCTCGGCGGGATCAAGGTCGTGCCGATCGAGGAATATTGCGTCGGCAAGAAAGTCCTGGTGGTCGTCGAAAGCTTGCGGCCGATCAAGGGCGAGGTGCGCTGGTACAGCGACCGCCGCGCCGGCATCGTGTTCGATCAGCCGCTGAACTTCGACGAATTGTCGGAATGGGTCGGGAAACGGCTCGAGCTTGCCAGCCTCAAGGCGTCTTACAAGTAAGCCGAACGTCGCCCTGAACTCGTTTCAGGGTCAATTTGTCCGCCTGCACGGGCGTCTCCAGAATGGATGCTGAAACAAGTTCAGCATGACGGCTGATGCAATTCTTTGAGCGCCAACCTATTTCCCCTTTGCAAAGGAGAATGGTCATGGCCGAACAAGTCGCAGTCCTCGCCGGCGGTTGCTTTTGGTGCACCGAGGCCGTGTTCCTGGATGTCGTCGGAGTCAGCAAGGTCGAGAGCGGCTATACGGGCGGAACGGCTGTGAACCCGACGTACAAGCAGGTCTGCGGCGGCGACACCGGCCATGCCGAGGTGATCCGGGTCACCTTCGATCCTGACCAGATCAGCTATGACGACCTGCTCGACATCTTCTTCGCGACTCACGACCCGACGCAACTCAACCGCCAGGGGAATGACGTCGGTACACAATATCGCTCGGCCATTTTCCCGCAGGACGCGGAGCAGGAGCGCAAGGCGCGCGAGGCGCTGGATCGCGCCAACCAGCAGCTCGGAGGCAGGGTGGTGACGACCATCGAACCGAAGGGCGAATGGTACCCGGCCGAGGATTACCATCAGGACTATTGGGCAGGCGAGGGGCAGCGGAACCCTTATTGCCTCGCCACCATCCCGCCGAAGCTCCAAAAGCTGAGGAAGAGCTTCCAGGCGCGCGCCAGGAGCGTCGCGGCGACGGCCTAAGCCGCGGCGCGGCGCAGCCGGTCGTTGATCGCTGCCCCGAGGCCCTCATCGGGGATCGGTGCGACCGCGATGCGCCGCTTTGCCGATTCATCGGCCCGGTAAAGCGAATCGAACAGGCGGGCAGCGGCCTCCACCAGATCGCCAGTTGTACTGAGGCTCGAGTCGCCGGCGATCGCCCCGAAGCCGATCAGGAACTCGTCGGGCTCGGTGGATATCGCGCCCAGCCGCAACGGTTTCGACGGGGCATAATGGCTGGCGAGCTGGCCCGGCGCTTCGATCTTCCCGGCGTTGTCGGGCGGTGCTTCGATCGCAATCGGTCCGCGCCGCAACAGGCGCAGCGAACCGCCTGTCGCCCCAATGATCGTCGATTCGATGCCGCTCTGGGTCGGGCCACCGTCGATGATCAGCGGAATTCGGCCGCCCAGGCTCTTGAGGACATGTTCCGCGCGCGTCGGGCTAATGGCCCCGCTCGCGTTCGCCGAAGGGGCGGCGAGCGGGCGACCGGCCGCCTTGAGTAAGGCCTGCATCGCAGGGTGCGCCGGAACGCGGATCCCGATGCTGGGCAGGCCCGCGGTGACGATCGATGCAATTCCCGAATTCGAGCGCAGCGGCACGACCAATGTCAGGGGCCCCGGCCAATATTGCTCAGCCAGACGACGTGCTTCCCGATCGAATTGGCCGATTCGCTCGGCCGATGCGAAATCGGGAACGTGCACAATCAAGGGGTTGAAGCTCGGTCTTCCCTTGGCTTCGTAAATGCGCGCGACGGCCTCGGCATTGGTTGCGTCGGCGGCGAGCCCGTACACCGTTTCGGTCGGCACGGCGACCGGGTCACCGAGGAGGATCAGTCGCGCGGCTTCGGCGATGCTCTCGTCGTCGAAGGGAAGGACTTTGGTGATCGCCATGCTGAACTTGTTTCAGCACCCATTTTGGACAGGCGCACAGCCCTTCACGAAAATGGGCCGTGAAACAAGTTCAGGGCGACGTCGATTATCAGGCGCTCTCGCGCTCCAGCAATTCGGCGGCGTTGATCCCGAGCCGACGCATTCGCGCGCGGATTTCGGGCCATTCCTCCTTGAGGAACCGGTGCCGCTCGGAATCGCCGAGCCGTGCCCGGGCGCCGGGGGCGACGAACATGCCGACCCCGCGCTTCACGACGATCAATCCTTCGTCCTGGAAGCCCTGGTAGGCCTTGGCGACCGTCAGCGGATTCGCCTGTTCCTGAACGGCCAGCGCGCGGACCGACGGCAGCGGATCACCATCATTATACTTTCCGGCGAGGATCGCGTCGGCAATCACTTCACGAAGGCGGACATAAACGGGCTTGTCGTGCTGGGTGCGAAGCGTCATGCTGTTTTAATACAGCGGCTCGCAAGGAATTTCAATA
>DASSIU010000119.1:0-2796 GCA_035691585.1 Sphingomicrobium sp.
AGCCTCCTGGCCTCCGATCTTGGTCTCGGGGTGCGCTTGCTCGCGGACTTGATCCGACGTCCGCATTTCGAGCCGGGACACCTCGAGCTCGAGAAAAGGGTGGTGCTCCAGGAACTCGCCGAGGCGCAGGACACAGCGGCCGACATCGTGTTCGACAATCTGCAGGAGGCGGCTTTCCCGGGCGAAGCGCTCGGCCGATCGGTGCTGGGCAGCGAGGCCAGCATCCAATCCATTACCGTTGATGACCTGCACGAATGGTGCCGATCGCAATACGGATCGCGCGGACTGGTGCTGGTCGGCGCCGGCAAGCTTGAGCACGATGCGCTGGTCGATCTTGCCCAAGAGGCGTTTGGCGACATGCTGGAGGGCGATGCCCCGATTCCCGAGCCGGCCCTTTTCATCGGCGGTCAGCGGTTCGAACGTCGCAAAGGGGCGCAGGCGCATATCGCCGTCGCCATGCCGGCGCCGGCATGGGGCACGCCGGATGCCTATGCATCACAGCTGTTCGCCGACGTGGTTGGCGGCGGCTCCTCGTCGCGCCTCTTCCAGCAGCTGCGCGAGGATCAGGGGCTGGCTTATTCCGTCTCCGCGGCGACCCAGAACTTCTCCGACTGCGGCATGCTCTGGACCTATGTCGCGGCGCATCGCGGAAATGCCGAGCGCGTGCACCACGAGATCGAGCGCGTGCTCGCCGAGGCAGCGCTGGGCCTTGAGCAGCGCGACCTCGAGCGCGCGCGAGCGCTCGCCAAGGCCGGGATGATGATGAGCCTCGAAAGCTGCTGGGGGCAGGCGAGCTACCTCGCCTCCCGATTGCTCCGAGACCGACAGCTTATCGAGCCGCATGAGATCGTCGATCGGCTCGACCGCGTGACGCTCGACGAGGTGCGGGATGGCGGAGCGCGGATGCTGGCCGGACCGCGCGCGCTGTCGTCGGTAGGCGCGAAGCTCGCGCTCGCGGCGTGAGCGAACTCAAGACGATCGTCGCCGAGCCCTGGGCCGACTGGGGGCTGATTGACTCCGGCAACGGCCGGAAGCTCGAACGCTATGGCCCGATCGCGGTCGTTCGTCCGGAGCCGCAGGCGATGTGGGCGCCGGCGCGCGACGAATGGGATCCGGATGCGACATTTGTCCCTGGCTCGGATGAGGAAGGTGGCGGCCGGTGGGTCCAGCATCGTCCGGTGCCGAGTCAGTGGCCGCTCTCGCGCGACGGCGTGAAGTTCAGCGCTTCCCTGACGCCGTTTCGGCACCTCGGATTTTTCCCCGACATGGCGCCCCAGTGGGACTGGATGCGCGCTCGGGCGCCGGACGCGGAAGTGCTCAACCTGTTCGGTTACACCGGCGTTGGAAGCCTGATCCTGAGCGAAGCAGGCGCTCATTTGGTCCATGTCGACGCATCAAAAAAATCGGTCGAGCAAGGCAAGGAGAATGCGAAGCTCTCCGGATTGGACGACAAGCCGATCCGCTGGATAGTCGACGATGCAAGCAAATTCACCGCCCGCGAGGTACGGCGTGGGCGGCGCTACGACGGCATCCTGCTCGATCCGCCGAAGTTCGGGCGCGGACCAACCGGCGAAATATGGCGGCTGGAAGAAAATCTCGCACTGCTGCTCGCCGACTGCCGCAAGCTGATGGATGAAAACAGCCGCTTCCTGGTGCTCACGGTTTACGCTGTGCGCATGTCCGCGCTCGCCATCGGTGAGCTGGTGAAGCAGACATTCGCTGACCTGGCGGCTCGGTCGAGATGGGTGAGATGGCGGTACGCGAGGAGGCGCGGGGGCTGCTGCTTCCGACGGCCATTTTCGCGCGCTGGAGCCGCGACTAGGTCCTGGCGGCCCGTATCGCCACAGCGGCGACGAAGGACGCTCCCGCGGTCAACAGCAGCGAGATCGCGGCCTCGAGCAGCACCGCATTGGCAACCGCGAAAATCAGCAGCGGCACGGCGAGCGGCAGAAGCAGCAAGCCCGCCATGGCGCCTGCTCGCGGGAGGCCCGCCGTCACCGCGGCAACGGCGAGCGCTAATGCGGCGAGCCCCGGGGTTCCGATTGCAAGCGCGAGCTCGGTTCTCGCCAATGACATGCCATCCATCGCCAGTAAGGCTGAGGCGGGAACGGTGGCGATCAGCAGGAGTGGAGCGAAGGTGAGCCAGTGTGCCACGATCTTGGCGCCGGCGACGCTTTCCTCGGCAACGTCATGAAGCGCGAGCTGGTCGAGCACCCCGTCGACGCGGTCCGGCTCAATCAATCGTTCGATCGGGAGCAGCGCTGCCGTCAGCGCGGCGATCCATAGTGCACCGGGGCCGATTCGAGAGAGCAGCCTGGCGTCGGGGCCGATGGCGAAGGGAACAAGAGTCGCCACGAGCAGGAAGAAGGCGATCGGCAGCCATGCGGCGCCGCTGAAGCCCCGCCGGACGTCACGAACGATTAGGGCGCCGATCATCCGCAGAGCTCCAACCGGCGCCAGTTTCCGGGGAGCGGTTGATGGGAGGCCGCCAGCACCGTCCCGCCTTCATGCAGATGCTCGGCAATCAGGCCGTCAAGTCGCTCGGAACCGTCGGCGTCGAGTGCGTTCAGCGGTTCGTCAAGAAGCCATAGCGGAGCGCCGGAAGCCGCGACGCGCGCCAGCGTTGCCCGCTTGCGCTGGCCGGAGGACAGGAAACGAACCGGCACCTCCCGCAGAAATCCAATGCCAAGCGAGTCCATTGTCGCCTCAGGTGAGCCGCACCAAAAGCGCAATGCGCGGCCCAGCGGCAGCTCGCGATCGAGGGCGAGACTGTCATCGGCGAGGGCAGCGCGAGAT
>DASSIU010000120.1:0-4983 GCA_035691585.1 Sphingomicrobium sp.
CTGTTCGAGGATGAGGTGAAGGCGGTGATCGAGCTCGCCTCGTTCAACGAGTTCAACGAAACCCACCAGAACTTCCTCGATCAGCTGATGGAATCGGTCGGCATCGTGTTGAACACGATCGCCGCGACGATGCGCACGGAGGGCCTGCTCAAGCAGTCGCAGCTGCTGACCCAGGAACTCCAGTCACGCCAGACAGAGCTGACGACCAAGCAGAAGGAGCTTCACAGCACCAACGAAGAGCTTCAGGACAAGGCCGTCGCGCTCGAAAATGAGAAGCGCCAGGTCGAGGCCAAGAACCTCGAAATCGAAATGGCGCGGCGCGCCCTCGAGGAGAAGGCCGAGCAATTGGCGCTGACCTCCAAATACAAGTCCGAGTTCCTTGCGAACATGAGCCACGAGCTTCGAACTCCGCTCAATTCGCTGCTGATCCTGTCCAAGCTGCTCGCCGACAACGCTCAGGCAAACCTCACCGACAAGCAGGTGGAGTTCGCCCGGACGATCAACTCGGCGGGGTCTGACTTGCTCAATCTCATCAACGACATCCTCGACCTATCCAAGGTCGAATCCGGGACCGTGACGATCGAGGTCGGCGAGATGCCCGTCCAGCATCTGAAGCAGCACATGGAGCGCACGTTCCGCCAGCTCGCATCCGACAAGGGGCTCGACTTCAACGTCAAGTTCGATCCGAAGCTTCCGGAGACCATCCGCACCGACGAGAAGCGGCTGCAGCAGATCGTCCTCAACCTCCTGTCGAACGCGTTCAAGTTCACTTCGAAAGGCAGCGTCACCCTCGGCGTACGGGTCGCCGGCAAGGGCTGGAGCCCGACCCACTCCGTGCTTCGCAATGCCGAGCGGGCGATCGAGATTTCGGTCAGCGATACCGGCATCGGCATCCCCGCCGACAAGCAAAAGCTGATCTTCGAGGCCTTCCAGCAAGCGGACGGGACCACCAGCCGCAAATATGGTGGGACCGGCCTTGGCCTGTCGATCAGCCGAGAGATCGCTCGCCTGCTGGGCGGCGAGCTTCAGGTCCGTTCGACGCCCAACGAAGGCTCGACCTTCACCTTGTACGTGCCGCTCGAGACCGAGGCCGCCATCGGCCTCGGCAGCGAAGGAACGCCGCCGCGCTATGAGAATAGCGGAGCACTCGTTCCGACCGCGCTTCCCACCGGGTTCGAGGTCAACGACGACCGTGACGAGCTCGGCAAGGACCCGTTCGTCCTGATCGTCGAGGACGACCCGACGTTCGCGACTATCCTCC
The DNA here is from genome assembly GCA_035691585.1 of Sphingomicrobium sp. Classification (GTDB taxonomy): domain Bacteria; phylum Pseudomonadota; class Alphaproteobacteria; order Sphingomonadales; family Sphingomonadaceae; genus Sphingomicrobium. The sequence goes on from DASSIU010000120.1 coordinate 1,262, forward strand.
TCGACGCCGCGCATGAAGCCGGCCTCAAGGGTGTAGTGTCGACCGCCGGCGCGGGGACGCTGGCGATGGCGCGCAAGCTGCAGCCGAGCGCAATCACGCTCGACCTTGGCCTCGCCGACATCGACGGCTTTGTGCTGCTCGACCTGCTGAAGCACGACCCCGACACGAGCAACCTCCCGATCCACGTCATTTCCGGCGTCGACCGAAGCAAGTCGGTGATGGGGATGGGAGCGTTCGGGATCACCGAGAAACCGGCCGAGCGCGCCGAACTCGTGCGGGTCTTCAAGGCGCTCCACAAAGAGGCCGGAAGCCAGAAGCCGCGGCGGCGCAAGCCTCGCGCTGTCGATGCCGTGGCTCGAGTCAGCCGACCCGTTCCGGAGCTGGCCGGAGTCAAGGTGCTCATCGTCGACGATGACATTCGCAACATCTTCTCCCTGACAAGCGTTCTCGAGAGCCACAACGTGGAAGTTCTCCACGCCGAGCGGGGAAAGGATGGGATCCTGATCCTGGAACAGACCCCTGGCGTCGATGTCGCGCTGATCGACATCATGATGCCGGACATGGATGGCTACGAGACGATGCGGGAGATCAGGCAGCTGCCGGAACTTTCCGACCTGCCGCTGATCGCCGTCACCGCCAAGGCGATGAAGGGCGACCGCCAAAAGTGCCTCGACGCGGGCGCCTCGGATTATATCGCCAAGCCGGTCGACATCGAGTTGCTGCTCGCGCTCATTCGCGTGTGGGTCGCGCGTGGCCGTGAAACTCATGCGGCAACGGCTTCACCGGTTCCGCTGGAGGCCGCGGAATAAGGATGAACCGCCCGGTGGGAGACATTCCCGTCGCTCTTCGCCTCGAGGAGGAGCAGGCCCCGGCGAATGAGCCGGAGCGCGCGCGCGTCCTTCTGGTCGATGATGACGAACGCAACCTGCTCGCGGTCGCCACCGTCCTCGAAGACCTCGGCGAGGTCGTTCTTGCCCGCTCGGGCGAGGAGGCACTGCGCCACCTGCTGAAGAGCGAGTTCGCGGTCATCCTGCTCGACGTCTACATGCCGGGGATGGACGGTTACGAGACCGCCCAGATCATCCGCGGCCGTGAGCAAACCAAGGGGATCCCAATCGTCTTCCTCTCGGCGGTAAACAAGGAAGCGGAGCACCAGCTGCGCGGCTATGCGATGGGCGCGGTCGACTATGTGTTCAAGCCGGTGGACCCGATCATCCTTCGCTCGAAGGTCGCGGTGTTCGTCGACCTGTTCGAAAAGTCGAAGGAGGTCGAGCGCAAGGCGCGCTATGAGCAGGCGCTGCTCGACGCCACGCTGCGCGCCAATGCCGAGCGGCTTCGGGCGGAACAGGACCTGCGTCGCGCTGAGCAGCGCCAGGCGGCGATCATCCAGTCGCTGCCGATGGTTCTCTATCTCGAGCCGTTCGATTCACGGCGGCGCGTTCCCAATTATCTTAGCGGCGACCTCGAGGCGATCACGGGGTTCAGCTATGCGCAAATGGAGAGCGATCCCCAAATGTGGATCGAGCGACTTCACGACGAGGATCGCAACCGGGTCATCGCCGCGCTCGATGCCCGGGCGCGCTCGGGCCGCCTCGCTATCGAATATCGCTGGCAGTGTGCCGACGGGGCCTACAAGCATTTCCTCGACCAGGCGGTGCTGCTCAAGGATCCCGACGGTCGGCCAATAGAGTTCGCGGGAACGATCACCGACGTGACCGACCAGCGGCTGCTGGAAAGCCAGCTCGTCCAGGCTCAGAAAATGGACGCGATCGGGAAGCTCACCGGCGGCATCGCGCACGACTTCAACAATCTCCTCGCCGCCGTGATCGGCGGCCTCGGCCTGCTCGAACGGCGGGCCACGCTGGCGGAGGACCAGCAGCGCGTCCTCGCCATGACCAAGCGAGCCGCGGAGCAGGGCAGCGAGCTGGTCCGGCGACTGCTTGCCTTCGCTCGCCGCCAGCGCCTCGAGCCGCACCCGATCGAGCTGCCCGCGCTCCAGGAGACGGTTTCGGACCTGCTGACCCACACGCTGGGCGGCCTGGTCAACATCGAATGGCGGGTCGAGAAGGACGTCTGGACCGTGTTCGCAGATCAGGCTCAGCTCGAGCTTGCGGTGGTCAATCTCATCATCAATGCGCGGGATGCGATGCCCGCCGGCGGGACGGTCAAGATCGTCGCTGAGAATCGGACCGTGAACGACGACGACCCGCCGGGGGCAAGCGCAGGCGACTATGTCCGCATTGCGGTCGAGGACACCGGCACCGGTATCTCGCCCGAGCATCTCGAGAAGGTGATGGAACCGTTCTTCACGACCAAGGAAATGGGCAAGGGCAGCGGGCTCGGGCTAAGCATGGTGTACGGGTTCGCCAAGCAGTCGAACGGCGCCTTCCGCCTCGAGAGCGAGATGGGCAAGGGCACCACCGCCGAGCTGTGGCTTCCGCGCGCCCCTGAACAAGCGAAGCCATCACGAAGCGCGGTGGAACCGGAGCAGGTTCAGCTGCGTCCGCTCAAGGTGCTGCTGGTCGATGATCATCCCGAAGTCCGAAGCACCACCGCGGCGGTGCTCGAGGATGCCGGCCACCAGGTCCGCCAGTCGGACAACGGCGCGGACGCGCTGGCGCTTTTGAAAAAGGGCGATTGCAACTTCGACCTGCTGATTACCGATTATGCGATGCCCTACCTTTCCGGTACCGACTTGTTGCGGGAGGCGCGGCTCCTCTGTCCCGATGTCCCGGCGCTGCTGATCACCGGCTATGCGGAGACCGAAAAGATCGGCGATCGACCGGCGGGGGTGGAAATGCTGCTCAAGCCGTTCACGCCGGCGGCGCTCGAAGGGGCGATGGTTCGAGCCTGCGGACTGGAAACCGTGTCTTCTTGACGACACTTTCACAGCTTGCAGCGAAATGCGCTGGCTCAGCGACGAACCGAGAAACCTCTTCCTCTTCAAGAGGTTTGAGCGGCGGTGTTGGTGGGACAATGAGGCAAAAGAGTGCCTGAACTAGCTAATCCGAATGGCCCGAATTTCGACGAAGCAAGCTCGGATTTGATCAGGGGACTGAAGAGCTGTCGAGCCGTCGTTTCCGGCTATCGCGCGTTGATTGTCGGCGCGTCGAACAATGACAATGTCGAGCCGGCCGCGCCCATAGCGTCGGATGATTCAGCCGAATCCGTCGGCGATTTCTAGAGCGCAATTACGATCAGGATGTGGTGGACGCACTAGGGCTCGAACCTAGGACCCGCTGATTAAGAGTCAGCTGCTCTACCAACTGAGCTATGCGTCCACTGCCGTGAGGCGGATGCTCCGGCGATTGCTTTTCACGCCCTGAGCGGCGGCGCCGGTAGCATGGGAGTAGGTGGCGCGCAACCAGCGGGTTTCAAGACCGCGAGACACCAGCGCGCTTGAAAATGTCCGGAGCGGCTTTTTCAATCACAGCCGTGGGATCGAGAGCGAGGGCGCGACAGATGTCGATGAACTCAATGGCATCGAGCCGCCGCTCACAAGACTCATACTTGGAGACAAACTGCTGCCGCTGTCGGATCTTCTCAGCGAGGTCGGCTTGGCTCATGCCGGCTGCTTCTCGCGCAGCCGCCAGCAGTCCGATCATTCGTCTGTAGCGCGGGTCCTGCGTGCCCTTGGCCAAGCGGTCCTCCCAGAAGGAGGACCGCGTCTATTGGCGGCGATGCCTATACCCCAACTTGGGGTGACGGCTATCGCTTCTTCC
>DASSIU010000121.1:0-5227 GCA_035691585.1 Sphingomicrobium sp.
TGCTCGGCGAGGATGACCACCGCGCCAATGTCGCGCGCGCGGCTCGCATATTCCCATTTGCCGCGGCGCAGCGCCCGAACGAACTTGCCTTCCCACATCACCTCCACCGGAGGCAGGTCGTCCAGATTCATAGTTCGATCAGTCTGTCCGGAATCTCGTTCCTGTCGTGCGCCGAGCGCGGGAAATGTTCGGCGAGCACCTGCCCAACGCGCTCGATCGCGGCAACGATCCCATCGCCTGGGCGCCCTTCGCGCGTGTCGGCGATCAAGGCGTGCATCGCCTCGCCCCATGTATGATCGTCAGCCACCTTGAGGATCGCTTCGTCGGCGACGATCTCCGCCCTGCGCTCGGCCATCGAGAGATAGATGAGGACGCCGGTCTTGCCCGCCGTGCGTCCCGCGGCAGCAGCCTGAAAGATTGCGATGGCACGACGGCGCACTCGGCGATGCTTGGTCGCGCCCGGTGTCAGCGCCAACCGGAGCGGCATCCATTTGAAGATCAAGAGCCACACGGTGAACTTCAGCGCCGCGAAGACCATCAGCAGCGTCAACAGTTCGCTGAGCGTCGGATCCGGGCTCCAGCCGCCGAACAGGAAATCGTACCACCAGACCAGCGCGGTAGGCCGCCACGCCGCCCAGGCGAGCACCGCGAACAGCGGGACCAGCGCCCAGTGAAGGCCAACGTCGTGATAGGCATCGCTGATCGGTGTCGCGACCGCGACGATTTCTCCGCTGCTCCTGGCTTCCGCTGCGGCGATTGCCGCCGAGACCTTCTCGCGATCGGCGTCGGTGAGCTTTATCACCATGACCCCGACGCTCCTCCGCCGCCGAAGGAGCCGCCGCCGAACCCGCCAAAGCCGCCACCTCCGCCGCCGAAGCCACCACCGCCGCCCCAGCCCCCGCCGCCGAAGCCGCCGCGTGAGCCGCGACCGAGCGCGTCGAGGCCCCACAGCATGACCCACGGACTAATGCCTCCGCCACGGGTCCGATATCGGCTCCCATAGCCTCGCCGGAAGTGGGAGAGGATCACGAAGCCGATGACCATCAACCAGAAGAAACCGGGTAGCGCGCCGCCACTTCGGTGCTGGCGCTGCTGCTGCGCCTGTTCGGCGACGGCCACGTTCTTCGCTGCTTCGTCCGGCGGCAGGCTCATCTGCTTGATGATCGCGTCGGCGCCGGCCTCGATGCCGCCGCCATAGTCGGGCGGACTCTGCTTGAAATGCGGAAGGATGTCTTCGCGAATGATGATCCCCGACATCGCGTCGGTCATATAGGCGCCGGCGCCATATCCGGTCGCGATCGACACCTTGTGCTCAGTCGGAGCGACCAGCAGCAGTACCCCGTCATTATTCTTCGCGCTGCCGAGCTTCCAGTAGCGGCCGAGGCGGTAGGCATAGTCCTCGACCGGGTAGCCCTCGAGGCTCTTGACCGTGGCCACTGCGAATGCCCGTCCGGACTGGGCATAAAGCGCCTGCGCCTTCGCCGTGAGGTCGGCTTGTTGGGCCGGGGTGAGGATGCCCGCCTGGTCGACAACCGGCGATCCATTGTTCTGCGGGAAAGTCTGCGCAAAAGCAGCGCTCGCAAGAAACAACAGCGACACGAGTGCCAACAGCCATTTCGTCATTCCCGCGCAGGCGGGAATCCCGCGTGCTCTCGAAGGCAGCGGGACCCCCGCCTGCGCGGGGGTGACGGCGAGACTTGTCACGACAGCCTAGCTCGCGTTGCCGAAGTTGACGGCCGGCGCAGTCTGCGCGGCGGTCGAAGCTTCGAACGGCACCTTCGGCTTTGCGCCATAGAACACTTTCGCGCCGATCGCCGTCGGGAAGGTCCGGATCAGGGTGTTATACTGCTGAACCGCGTCATTATAATCGCGGCGCGATGCGTTGATCCGGTTCTCCGTGCCCTCGAGCTGGTCCTGCAACGCAAGGAAGTTCTGGTTCGACTTCAGGTCCGGATAGGCCTCCTGCAGTCGCTGCAGCGGAATGATCGCCTGCGTCAGGCGGCTCTGCGCGTCGTTGAAGGCCTTCACCTTGGCCGGATCGTTGAGGTCGGCCGCGCTCAAGTGCACGGCGGTGGCATCGGCCCGCGCCTGCGTCACCTGCGTCAGCACGGTCTTCTCCTGCGTTGCGTAACCCTTCACGGTCGCGACGAGGTTGGGGATAAGGTCCGCGCGGCGCTGATAATCCGCCTGCAGGTCGCCCCATTTGGCGTTGACGTTCTCTTCGGAGGTCGGGACGCTATTGATTCCGCAGCCCGCGAGGCTCAGCGCGGCGAGCGGTGCAAGCAAACCCAGACGGCGAAAAACGGTCATCGTGCCCTCCCAACGGTAGTTGCGCGGATAAGTAGAGCCAAGCTCGCTCACTTTCAATATGCTGTCATAGAACAGCAACACAGCTTTACCGCTTCAGGCTTCTCCTTCGCGCCGGGCAGGGCTATTGTCGCCTATCCGACGCATTACCGAAGGGGGAATCATGCTGAAGGACTTTCGGGAATTCATCGCCAAGGGCAATGTCCTCGATCTCGCTGTCGCGGTGATCATCGGCGCCGCCTTCGCCAAGATCGTCACCAGCCTGACCGATGACATCATCATGCCGATCGTCGGCAAGATTTTCGGCGGGCTCGATTTTTCGAGCCATTTTCTGCTGATGGGGCCCGTCCCGGCCGATTACCACGGCTCGATGAAGGACTATGCGGCCCTCAAGAAAGCGGGCGCCCCGGTCCTCGGCTGGGGACAGTTCCTGACCGAAGTGGTCAGCTTCCTCATCCTCGCCTTCATCATCTTCCTGATGGTGCGCTGGGCGACCAAGATGATGCGCAAGCCCGAGGTGGTGGAAACCGCCGCCGGTCCGACCGAAGTCGAGCTGCTCACCGAAATCCGCGACGAGCTTCGACGGCGCGCTTAGTCATTCATCGGACTGCTGCGCGAAGCTTCGCCGCTTCCTGTGCGCAACTGTAGGGCAGGCCCGGCTGACTGCAGAAGTCGGGCCAGTGACCGGAGTGTTGCCAGTAATCGACTAGCCGGAACCGGTTCGCCAGCGCCATGAAACGCGGGTCCGCCCTCAAAGGCGCAAGCTCCGAATTGAACAAAATCTCGGGAGAGTCGGTCGGCGCCGGCGAGTAATGAGCGGCGACCGCGAAGGCGTCGTCGACAAATCCGAGCAGCACGAGCTCATAAATTGTGTTTCGGGCATCGTCACCATTCGCCGAGACAAGTTGCTGGCGAAGCGTCATTCGTGGTGCGACATCGTCGGATTGGAGCGCCGCGAGGAGCTGCCGCCTTGCAGTAAGCCACGCCGGCGATGGCGGCGATGGGAGCTTGTTTGCTGTATCGAGAAACTTGAGGGCGTCGCCCCAGCGCTTCTGGGCGACGAGGCTGTCATATTGCCAATACCAGAGCAGAGGGTTGTCCGGCCAAAGCGCCTCGATGCGCCCGATCTCCCGGTCGGCGGCCGCGGGCTGGCCTACCTGGACCAAGGCAAGCGGCACCACGACCGTCCAATCGGCCGCGAGCGGATTGACCGACGCTGCGCGCTGGTAGAGTTCGAGGGCTTCCTGGAGCCGGCCGACCTCACTCATCACGTTGCCCAGGAAGCCGTTGGCGTGCGACCAGGCGGGATTCGACGCGAGCGCCTTGCGAAACCAGAATTCCCGACCGGCATAATCGAGCTGCGGCCTGAGGAGGCCGAGCGCGACCAGCGCGTCGGGGTCCTTGGGGTCGAGTTGCAGCGCGCGGTGCGCTTCGCGCTCGGCTTCGTCGCGAAGCCCGGGAATGTTGGGGCTGACGTAGGCTAGGTGCTTCGCCAGCATCGAATGACTTCCGGCAAAGTCGGGTGCCTGGCGCGCAGCCTCGCGCATCGCATCGAGCATCGCATAGGTCGCGCTTCCGCCGGCCGATCCATGACTGGCGGTCTCGGAAAGCTCGCACGCGTGAAGAAAGGCCTGGAGCGCGGTGTCGGTGAGACCGACGCGCGGGCCGAGCACCTGCTGCGAACAATTGAGGACTGCCACGGTCAGGGCGCCCACCCGAGCCTGAAGCTGATCGGATTTAGCCGCCGGGCCCGACATCTCGGCGGCCCACAAGGTCGCGCGCTGAACCGGGTCGTCGATCCTCATGCTCACGTCGATGTCCGAACCTTTCGGCTGGACCGTCCCGCTGAACACCAGGCCAACCCCAAGTTTCCTCGCCTCGACGGGGACATCATCCCCGCTGAGCTCCTGCGCCTCTGCCGGGGAGAGGATTTCCAGTTGGTCCTGAGTGAGGACGGTCTGCAGGCTGTCCGAAACTCCCGCGGCGAAGTCGCGAAGCGCTGCCGCGCTTCCGATCGTGCGGAACGGCTGGATCGCAATGCGCGCGCCCCGGCTATCGTGAGTGCCATAGGTCCACAGCAGCGCGCTTCCACCCACCGCCAGCGCAAAAACGCCTGCGCCGGCGAGCGCTAGCTTCGATCGGCTCGGTTGCAGATGGCCCCATCCGACCTTCTTTCGCGCTCGCTGGGCTTGAGGGCCTGCGGGACCGTCGGCCGGTCCCTTCGCAGTGAAGTGGGTGACGCTTGCTAAGACCTTGCGCCAGCGGGGATCGATTGGGTCGCCACGCCAATTGCTGAGGTCAGCCGCCTGATACTGGTTGAAAGGGAGCGGAATATCCGATTGGTCGACAACGACCTGGATCAGTTTGTCTCGTCCGCGCGCTAGCTCCGCCTCCGCCCGCACCCACGGCGACGCGGCGGCTTTCGCCGACCAGATGACGATCACTGCGCTCGCGGCGCGGATTTCTTCTTCGATCGTCGTCGCAAAGCGGTTGTGCGGAAGAAGCTCGCTGTCCCACCAGGTGGTGAACCCGGCGTCTGCAAGTTGTTCCGCGACGGCCTCGGCGATCTTCTGATCCCCCCGCGCATAGGACACAAAGACATCGGCCATTCTGGGGTTCCCGCCCGGGTAATCCCTGCACCTTCACCGTCCATCGACGAGACGTCAACGGTTGCGCATCCGCGACGGCCGAGCCGAAGGCCGTTATTTGGGCATGCCGCTCAGGCCGCTTGCTTCGCGTAGTTCCTCGCCTTTGAGCCGATAGCCGTCGAGGAAGACGGTATCCACGTGGCGGAGGTTGCCGAGGTTCTTGGATACGTCCCCGTCGACCAGGATGATGTCAGCCGTCTTGCCGGTCGCGATCGAGCCGACGCGATTGTCCATTCCGGTCATCCGCGCCGGAATGATCGTCGCCGTTTGCA
>DASSIU010000122.1:0-10951 GCA_035691585.1 Sphingomicrobium sp.
GCCGCCCTTTCGATCCTGTTCGACAAGCCGTTCAAGAAAGGCGACACGATCCGCTACGACCAGAGCACCGGAACGGTCGAGCGGATCGGGCTGAAGACCACGCGATTGCGCTCGCTGACCGGCGAGCAGCTGGTGATGGCCAACACCAAGCTGCTCGAACGCGAGATCCACAATCTCGCGGCCGCCCGCGCCCGGCGCGTGACGCTCTATCTCGCCGTCAGCGGCGAGAGCTCCGGACAGTCGGTCGATGCAGTGATGCAGGCGGCGAACGAGGCCGTGACCGCGCAAAAAGGCTGCAAGCTCATCCGCTGCGTGCTGTCGGGCGCCGGCGCGGGCGCCCTCGCCTTCGACCTCGTCTATGACGATGCGACGCTCAATTCCGACAAGCTCGCCGACGACCGCTCGCAGATCCTGCGCGCACTGATCGAGCGGCTGGGCACTCACAAGCTCAAGCTCGCCCGGGCGTCCGACCAGCCGCCCGCGCCTCTACCCTTCTAGCCCGGCTATTGCGCCTTATTCACATCGCTGCAAATAAGCTGCGATGCCCCTGGCCAGCCTCGACGAAATCCGCGCCCGCGTAGGCGAGGAGGTGGGTACTTCTTCCTGGCTCAGGATCGACCAGGCCCGCATTGACCAATTCGCGGAGGCGACCGAAGACCGGCAGTTCATCCACGTCGACCCGGCTGGTGCGGAGCAAACGCCGTTCGGTGGGACCATCTCCCACGGCTTCCTGACCTTGTCGCTGCTGTCGCGCATGGGCGCGGAAGCCATGCTGGTTCCCGAAGGCGTGAAAATGGCGGTGAACTACGGCCTCGACCGCGTGCGCTTCCTGGCGCCGGTCCGGTCGGGAGCGCGCGTGCGCGGCCGCTTCACGCTTGACTCGGTCGAGGAGAAAGCGCCCGGACAATGGTTGATGCGGCATACAGTGACCGTTGAGATTGAAGGCGAGGACAAGCCGGCGCTGACGGCGCAATGGCTCGGCCTGATGTTCACCTGAGGAGATTTGAATGCGTGACGCCGTAATCGTTTCGACCGCCCGGACGCCAATCGGCCGCGCCTACAAGGGTGCGTTCAACGCGACGCCGGGGCCGACGCTCGGCTCCTTCTCGCTCAAGGCCGCGATCGAACGGGCGAAGATCGACGCCGGCGACATCGATGACGTGGTGTGGGGCGCGGTCCTCACGCAGGGCACGCAGTTCGGCAATATCGGCCGCCAGGTTGCTCTTCGTGCCGGGTGCCCGGTCAGTGTGTCGGGCATGACCATCGACCGCCAGTGCTCGTCCGGCCTGATGGCGATCGCCACCGCCGCCAAGCAGATCATCATCGACAAGATGGACGTGGTCGCCGCCGGCGGTCAGGATTCGATCAGCATGGTCCAGACGCCGGAGATGCGGATCGCGCCCGACCCCTCGCTGATCGCGATGCATAAGCACATCTACATGCCGATGCTGCAGACGGCCGAGACGGTCGCCCGGCGCTACGGGATCAGCCGTGAGAGGCAGGACGAATATGCGCTGAAAAGCCAGCAGCGCACCGCTGCGGGGCAGGCAGCGGGCCGGTTCGACGAGGAGATCGTGCCGGTCACGACGGTGATGTCGGTCAAGGACAAGGACACGGGCGAAATTTCCCAAAAGGAAATCACCATCGCCAAGGACGAGGGCAATCGCGCGGACACGACACTGGAGGGGCTGTCAGCTCTCAACCCGGTGCTGGGTCCAGACACCTCGATCACCGCCGGCAATGCCAGCCAGCTTAGCGACGGAAGCTCGGCCTCGATCCTGATGGAAGCCAGGGAAGCCGAACAACGAGGGTTGGCACCGATGGGCCGCTATGTCGGCATGGCCGTCGCCGGGACGGAGCCCGACGAGATGGGCATTGGCCCGATCGACGCGGTCAACAAGCTGCTCAAGCGCTTCGACCTCAAGGTCGACGATATCGGCCTCTGGGAATTGAACGAGGCCTTCGCCGTGCAGGTCCTCTACAGCGCCGAGCAGCTCGGGATTCCTGAGGTCCGGATGAATGTCGACGGCGGGTCGATCTCGATCGGCCACCCCTACGGCATGAGCGGAGCGCGCATGACCGGCCACGCGCTGATCGAAGGCAAACGGCGCGGTGTGAAATATGTCGTCGTCACCATGTGCGTCGGCGGCGGAATGGGCGCGGCGGGCTTGTTCGAGGTGTTATAAGCGCGCTCCGGTGATGGAGTCCGGCCAATGATCATGATTTCGTCTGCGCTAATCGCGCTCGTCGTCATTCTATTCCTGCTCCTGGTGATCTCGATCAAGAGCTTCGGCATCAACCGGGAGTATCAGCGGGCGGTCCTGTTCCGGCTCGGCCGCCTCGGCGAAATGAAGGGCCCGGGCTGGTACTGGCTGATCCCGTTCGTCGACCGGGTGGTGAAGGTCGACACCCGGATCATCACCTACCAGCTGGAAACGCAGGAAACGATCACCCGTGACGGCGTCGCCGTGCGGGTGAACGCCGTGCTGTGGTTCCGGGCGGAGTCACCGATCCAGGTCGTGAACTCGGTCGAGAACTGGATGGCGGCGACGGTCCAGGCGGCGGAGACTGCGCTCCGCGACGCGATCGGCCAGAGCGACCTCGACCACATGCTGAAGGACCGCGTTTCGATCAATCAGCGGCTCCAGCAATTGCTCCGTGAAGCCTCGCTCAAATGGGGCGTCGAAATCGACTCGGTCGAGGTGAAGGATGTCGACATCCCCGAGCAGATGCAGCGTGCGATTGCCAAGGAGGCCGAGGCCATCCGCGAAAAGCGCGCGCGGATCATTCGCGCCGAAGGCGAGCAGGAGGCCGCGACCAAGCTGTCGCAGGCGGCACAGACGATCGGCACCGTGCCAGGCGCGCTCGAGCTTCGGCGGTTGCAGACGCTGAGCGAGATCGGCGTCGAGCATAATACGACCATCGTCGCCATGCTCCCAGTCGAGCTGGTCCACGCCGCTCGAAAGATTGCGGGGCTGCCGCCGGCCGAAACTGAAATCGACGCGGCGGGTTGAGCGAGCACGGAGGACAAGAACTCATGCCCGAATCGAACTGCCCGCTGGTGGAGCGCATTGCCAGGGTTCTCGCCGGCGCGAAGCTCAGCGTGAATGCAGATGGCGACAATGGACATGCAGCCGAGGAGGTCGATCGGACCTGGCGCGATCACGTGAACCAGGCGCTCGCCGTACTGCACACCGCACGCGAGCCGGACGAGGCGATGGCGGCAGCCGGCAACGCCGATGTGTGGCGTAACATGGTGGAAGCCGCGATTGCGCAACGGATCGATTGATCGGTCCCACCTTTGAAGCAGTGGAAGTTCGTGCAATGGCGCTCGGCGAGGCGGGTCAGGCTTCGCGCGCAGAAGTTTCAAAACAGGGGATTTGAACATGTCCGATAACAAGCCGGCTGATGAGGTCGACGTCACCAAGGACTGGCGTGCAACTCACGATCAGGCGTCCGCAGCCGCGCGCCTTCGAATCTTCGCGGCGCTGTCGTGGATCATCGCCATCGGCTGCGAGGTCGCCGGGGTTGTCCTGCTCTACCGGCACAAGTTCGACCACGGGAACCTGGGGCTGCTGATCGGCATCCTGGTCGTAATCGCGATCTTCGCGATCGCAGGCAGCTTGATGTGGAAGGACGCGAACAAGCAAGATCCGGCTCGCGAGTCCGAGCCGTTCAGGTTCTTCGTCCAGAACCAGCTGGGAGCGATCATCACGCTGATCGCATTCGTCCCTTTGATTGTCCTGATCTTCATGGACAAGGACATGGATCCGAAAAACAAGAAGATCGCTGGTGGAGTCGGCGTGGTGCTGGCGGCGATCGCTGCGCTGATCGGCGTGAGCTATCACCCGCCATCGGTCGAGCAGTACACCCAGGACATGAACAAGTGCGCGGCGCAGATCAAGGCCAGCCAGCCGACCACTGCCTGCTCGCCCGAGGTCGCATCCCAAGCGCAAGACATCGCCAAGGACTCGCAGACCGTCGCCGATGCGACAAAGGACCCGGCACACCCGGCCGGCCAGGACATCGTCTACTGGATCGCTCCGGAGAACGGAGCCAAGAGGTCCGCGACCCCGCACGTCTTCCACATCTGCGAGGGCGTCAGTCCGCTGCGCGGCAAGACCGTGAATCACGGCTCGGTGACCCAAGCCTACGCGGAGAATGCCAATCGAATCACCAAGCAGATCGCGATGGAACAGAAGCAGTGCGGGTTCACTAGTTCGAAGTAAGCCCGCGGGCGTTGCGGTGGAGGGCATCTGATGAACCGGGAAAAGCCTCTCCACCAATCCCGGAAGGCGGATCGAGAGGACGACCTTCGACCCGCCGATCCGCGCTGGACCCTCGTCGCCTGCATTCTCGCCTCCAGCCTGTCGTTCGTCGACGGCTCCGTGCTCAGCATCGCCCTTCCGGCGATCCGCAACAGTTACGGGGCCGCCGCGCAGGACGTGCAGTGGGTGGTCAACGCTTACCTGCTTCCCTTGTCGGCTCTGCTGCTGCTCGGTGGAGCGCTGGGCGACCATTACGGGCGGCGGCTTCTGCTGCTGGTCGGCACCAGCATTTTCGCGGCGACATCGCTCGTTTGCGCGCTGGCGCCGAGCATCAACATCCTGTTCGCCGCGCGCGCCGCTCAGGGAATTGGAGCCGCGCTGCTGCTGCCCAACAGCCTCGCGCTGCTCAACGCCGCCTTCCACGGAGAGAAGCGTGGGCGGGCGGTTGGCATCTGGGCGGCCGCGGGGGCCGCGGCTGCCGCAATCGCGCCGCTGATCGGCGGCTGGCTGGTCGGGACGGTCGGCTGGCCGGCGATCTTCTACATCAATCTGCCCCTCGCCTTGGGCGCGATCCTGCTCGCGCTGCGTTTCGTCGGCGAGAGCAAGGAAGCCGGGGCTGGCCGGACCGACTATGCGGGCGCGCTGCTGGCGACAGGGGGGCTGGGCGGCGTGACTTACGCGCTGACCCTATGGTCGGCGACGCAGCATTTCACGAATGCCGCGCTGGTCGCGCTCGCGATCGGGATAGCGATGCTCGGCGGGTTTCTCTGGGCTGAGCATCGGCGCGGCGAGCGGGCAATGATGCCGCTGGCCTTGTTCGAAGGCCGCTGCTTCTCGGGGCTCAATCTCCTCACCTTCCTGCTCTACGGCGCATTCGGCGCGGCGATGCTGCTGATCCCCTACGTGCTGATCACCAGTGGCGGCTATTCGCCGGTGCAGGCGGGCCTGGCGATGCTTCCGCTCCCGGTGCTGATGACCTCGCTGTCACCGACCATGGGAAGCCTGGCAGCCAAGACGGGGCCGCGCATCCCGCTGACGGTCGGCCCGATCGTCGTCGCCGGCGGAATGATTCTGGCATTCCTGACGACTGAGAATGGCAGCTATTGGACGGGTCCGTTTCCGATGATCCTGGTGATGGCGACCGGCATGACCATTGCCGTCGCGCCGCTCACCGCCTCCGTGCTCGGTTCGGTCGAAGAGCAGCATGTCGCGATGGCGTCGGGATTCAACAGCGCGGTCGCGCGCACCGGCGGGCTCATCGCGACGGCATTGCTGGGCTCGGTTTTGGCGAGCAAGGGGGAGCAACTGTTCGCCGGCTTTCACCGGGCGATGATCGTCTCGGCGGTCGTCGCGGCGCTCGGCAGCGCGGTGGCGCTCACCATGCTCGGCGGAGTGAGGATGAAAAAGACCGGTTAGCTATTGGCGGCGATGAACTTCTCGACAACCGGCGCAATCCTCTCGCGCCATTTCCGGCCGTTGAAGATGCCATAGTGGCCGACATCCCTGGCGAGGAAATATTGCTTCTTCGCCTTGGGCAGCCTAGTTGCGATGTCGAGCGCCGCCTTGGTCTGGCCGACGCCCGAAATATCGTCTCGTTCGCCTTCGATCGCGAGGAGGGCGGTGTCCCGGATCGCGTCCGGACGAACCAGCCGTCCGCGATGCTCCATCTCGCCTTTGGGCAGCTGATGCTGCTGGAAGACGACGTCGACCGTCTGCAGATAGAACTCCGCGGTCATGTCGCACACCGAGCGATATTCCTCGTAGAATTTTTGGGTGGTCTCCGCGCCCTCCTCGTCGCCGGCCACCAGATGCTTGAACATCTCCCAGTGGCTGATGAGGTGCGAGCCCAGGTTCATCGTCATGAAGCCGGCGAGCTGCAGGAAGCCGGGGTACACCTTCCGGCCAGCGCCCGGATAGATCATCGGCACCGTGGCGATGACGTTCTGCTCGAACCAGCTGAATGGCCGGTGAGTCGCGAGTGTATTGACGGCGGTCGGGGCCTCGCGCGTGTCGATCGGGCCGCCCATCATGGTCAGCGTCTTCGGCCGCCACGGGTTCTTGTCCTCGTTCATCAGCGCCGTCGCCGCGAAGGCGGGCACGGCCGGCTGGCACACCGCCAGCATGTGCGGCCGCTCGCCCGTCTTGGTCCCGATCAGCTCAAGAAACTCGACCAGATAATCGATGTAGTCGTCGAGGTCGAAATGGCCTTCCGACACCGGCACCAGCTTCGCGTCGCGCCAGTCGGTGATGTAAACGTCGAAGCTCGGCAGCAGCCGCTCGACGGTCCCGCGCAAAAGCGTCGCATAGTGGCCCGACATCGGCGCGACGATCAACAGCCGCGGCCCCGTCTCGATGCCCTCGCGATAGAAATGCTTCAACTGGCCGAACGGCTTCCGGAGCAGGATCTCCTCGTTGACCGGAACGTCCTTGCGCCCGACGTGGACCTCGTCGATGCCAAATTCAGGCTTGCCGCGCGGCGCCGCGGCGTGGGCGAATACCTCGAGGCTCGCGGCGACCAGCGGCCCCATCGAGCTATAGCCCCAGGGATTGGCGGGATTGGAGAGCCAGCCGGCTCCAAGCCCGGCTAGCTTGCTCGCACCTGCGAGAAGGGAGCGCTGGACCTCATAGGCATCGTAAAGCATCCAACCTCATTTCAAGCCGCTCCGGGGAAGCGTGATGTGGCAAGCCCTGTAACCGGTTGCAAGGCGAAATGTTGCGTTGCAACACCGGCCGAGCTGGCCGCTAGGTAGCCGCGGACTCCAGTTCGCCCACGGTATCGCGTGCTCGTGCCTTCTCGGGCTGCGTCCTGGACTGCTCGGTTTCGGTCTTCGCCACGGGGAGGACTTCGACGATCTCGACAATCCGGTAGCGCTCGACGAGCACCTCGTGGTCCGGGCCATATGAAGTTTCGAAGTCGACCTTGCACCGCAGCGCGTCGCCGGGCCGAATGTCGAGCTCACGCCGATAGAATTTATCGAGCAGCGTCCCCGGCTCGGCGAGAGCGATGGTCCGCGTGTCGCCATGCTTCAACCGCCACTCGCCGCTTCCATGGTAGTCCGGCATCTCGACCACGAAGATCATGTCGGCCGAATGATTGACCAGCTTGCGGGCGAGCAGCAGCGTCCGTGGATTCGGGATGCGCTTCGAAAGGTCGACCTCGGCCGAGCCATTGTTGGTGACGATCCGGACCTTGTCGTCGGCCGGAAGCGCGGCCTTCGCCTTCTGCCAGGCCGAAATCGCGCTCACCAGCTCGGCCGACGTCGGCAACACGGGATGCGCGGTGGTGGTGATCGACGTCCCCCACGCCAGCACCCGGATCGCCTGCTGAAGGTCGGCGAGCTGCAGGGTCGGCGACCCGTCCATCCACGCGATGATCGCCAGCGTTCCGCGCGCGAGGAACTTCAGCAATGACGCTTCCGACGTATCGGCAAGCACCCCATCCCCGCTCGCTCGAACCCGCAGCCACACCGACAGGCTGCGCTTGGACAGCTCTTCGAGGACGGCAACCGTCTCAAGCTCAATCCTCACCGATCCCGCGAGCGCGCGGTAGGATGCCTCGACCGCGTCCTGAAGGCGCTGCACGGCGCCCGCGTCGGGGGTCATCCGGCTTGTCCCGCCGGAGGTGACCTCGACGACGAGATCGCTATCGGTCAGCTCAGCCAGGAGGTCTGAAAAGGTCGCGCGTCCGTGATTTTCTTCGGGGGGCATGAGCCAGTCCGCCTCATGATTCGTTAAACTGCTATTTACTAGACCATCGCGAACCTTAGGCAACTGCTTCAGACGCGGGCAAAATACCCATGCCGTCCGGCGCCATTTGAGGGCGACGGGCGCGGCTGTTAGGGGACGGCCATGGCCACTCGCCCTAACCGCCCCAAGGGCCGCTCAATCCGCTCCTTGCGCATGGTGTCGCGTTTTGCGCTCCGCTATCCAACCCGGATTGCGATCGCTGCCCTCGCGCTGCTGGTTGCCGCCGGCGCCACGTCGGGCGTTCCTTATGCTTTCAAGCTGATCATCGACAAAGGCTTCGCGCACGGCGCGGGCAGCACCCACGACATCGCGCGCTGGTTCGAATATCTGCTGCTGCTCGTTGGAGTCATGGCCCTCGCCACGGCAGTCCGGTTCTATTTCGTATCGTGGCTCGGCGAGCGAACCGTCGCCGACATCCGCCTTGCGGTGCACCGGAATCTCCTCCGCCTGTCTCCCGGCTTCTTCGAGGAGAACCGCCCGGCCGAGATCACGTCCCGACTGACGGTCGACACCACGATCATCGAGCAGGTCGTCGGCACGACCGTATCGGTCGCCCTGCGCAACCTGATCCTGGGGATCACCTGCATCGTCATCCTGGTGGCGCTTGCGCCCCAGCTCGCCCTTTCCGTCCTGCTCGGGTCTCTGCTCGTGGTCGTGCCGATCGCCGTTCTCGGACGTAGGGTGCGCGCCATCTCAACGCGCAGCCAGGATCGAATCGCCGACGTCAACACGGTCGCCAGCGAGGTCCTCGGCGCGATGAAGATCGTGCAGGCATTCAATCAGCAGCACCGCGAGACGTCGCGCTTCGCTGAAGCCGTCGAGCGAGTCTTCTCCACCGCCAAGCGCCGCATGCTTCTGCGTGCGATCATGACCGCGATCGCGATGTTCCTCATCTTCGGCGCGATCACCATGGTCATCTGGGGAGGCGCGATCCAAGTCTCGTCCGGACGGATGACCGGGGGGACGATCGCGGCCTTCGTGCTCTACGGTGGCCTGCTTGCCGGAGCATTCGGCAATCTGTCAGAAGTCTATGGAGATCTCCTCCGCGCCGCGGGAGCTTCCGAGCGCCTCGCCGAGCTGCTCCACGCCGAGCCGGAAATCCGCGCTCCCGCGAAACCAAGGACCTTGCCGGAACCCGCGCGCGGCGAGCTCGAATTCGCACATGTGACGTTTCACTATCCGACGCGGCGCGAAACGTCGGCGTTGAACAACTTCACTCTCGCGGTTCGGACGCGCGAGCGGCTTGCGGTGGTCGGACCTTCAGGGGCCGGCAAGACGACCTTGTTCCAGCTTGCCGAGCGCTTTTACGACCCGGACCAGGGCCGCATCCTGCTGGACGGGGTAGACCTGCGCGATGCCGATCCCGCGGACGTTCGCCAGCGCATCGCGATGGTGCCGCAGGACACGGTGATGTTCGCCGCGAGCGCCCGCGACAACCTACGCTACGGCAATTGGGACGCGAGCGAGGACGAACTCTGGCAGGCGGCGCGCGACGCCAATGCGGAGGAATTCCTGCGCGCCCTTCCAGAAGGGCTCGACACGTTCATGGGCGAAGGCGGCGCTCGGCTCTCCGGCGGCCAGCGGCAGCGGATCGCCATCGCCCGAGCGCTGCTCCGCGACGCGCCCTTGCTGCTGCTCGACGAGGCGACGTCAGCCCTGGACGCGGAAAGCGAACGGCTGGTGCAGGACGCGCTCGACCGCCTGATGGAACACCGGACCACGATCGTCATCGCGCATCGGCTCGCGACGGTGCGCGCCGCCGACCGGATCGTGGTGATGGACCAGGGACAGATCGTCGAGGAAGGCACTCACGCAAGCCTCAACGCGCGCGGCGGGCTGTACGCCCGGCTGGCGCGCCTCCAGTTCGAGGATCGCGCGGCTTAAGCCCGCGGGCTGCCGTCACCGACTTTGGTCGTCCCGCTGGTTCGCGGCTTCTTGCTGGGCGAGCGCGTACGGCTGGACGATTTACCCGCGGTTGTCGCCTTGGCTGCAGGCTTGCGCGCAGCAGATGCGCGGCTCTTGCCGGCCGATGATTTTGCGCGCGTCGCGGGGGATTTCTTCGCACCACTGCTCTTGGCAGCGGACCGCTTCGCGGCCGGGCGTTTTGCGCTCGACTTCCGGGAAGTGCCGCTCCGTGACGAGGACGAACGCGATGTCGAACCACCGGAACTCGACCCCGAGCCTGCGCTCGCTTCCACCGTCCATTTGCCCGACATTACCCGCTGCGCCGCTTCGGCCACTGCCTCGGCAATCAGCGAACCGAGCTTGGTTGCGCTCTGCATCACGTTGCTCGCGGCCTGGCTCGCGGTATCGGCGGCATCCAGCCCCGCATCGCGGATCGCGCGGCGCGCTTTCGGGCTGGCGCTGATCGCGGCTGCAGCGGCCGCAAGACCGGCCGCGAGCATTTCCTTGCTCATCGCCGCCTTGGCGAGCCTGTCGACAGTATCGTTGCCCGACGAGGAGCCCGAGGAACCCTTGCGTGCGGATTTGGCCATCGCTTCATCTCCATCCGATTTTCCGGAAAAGACAATCCAGGGCTGTAACGGTTCCCGAACGATGCCGGAAGTCCGGATATGTTAAAGGGCACCGCCGCGTCACGCAGCGATGCCCTTCGACATGGTCAGCGGCCGGAAGTGACGGCCGTTCGTCAGCGATTAGAGCTTACGAACACCCCTTTCCGACCTCCCTGCTGAACCATGAGACATCGGATCACCTCCTTTCGCTGCGTTGAAGCCAAAGAGAAGATGATTCGTAACGGGCACGAACGCAAGACTTGTAGTTGCGTGAAATTTCGGCAAACTCTCGCGCTTCGCGCATTCAGGCGCGGCAATCCTCGATCACATGCGCGGCTTCCGCCCACGCCGGCACGACCAGCGGTGGCTCCGTTCCAGCCGTGAAGCCGATCCGGCCGCGGCTGCTCGAGATGGCGTCGAGCA
>DASSIU010000123.1:0-2517 GCA_035691585.1 Sphingomicrobium sp.
CATCAGGATGTTCTTCGGAGTCACTTCGTCGCGGAGCTCGGGCGACAGCTGCTGACGACGCCAGCGGTTGCGCAGCGCCACGGCGACCGCCTTCTTGGCGTCGTCCTGGCCGACGATATGCTCGTTCAGCGCAGCGACGATCGCCTTGGGTGTCAGCTTGTCTTTCAACACTTCGGCTTGCTCCCCGCCGCTCTGGGGAATGGATGCGTGATAGTTCATTTCGCCGGGAATGTCGGGGCGGGCGCGCGGCACTTCAAGCGGGGCAACGGAGCGAAGCGAAGAGGCGCTTATGGTCGGCGACAATCTTGGCGATGGTCGAGGGGTCGGGCGTCATGTCCCACTGGTCGAGTTCGAACGTGCCGCCGAGGATGATCCCGTCGGGGCGCGGGAACATGTATCCGGGACCGCCGGTGAACGCGTACTGCACCTCCAGCTGCGGCTCGAGGATCGCGAGTTGGCCGCGCGCGGGACGCAAGTCCTGGTCATTGAACAGCTCCCTGCTGCCAAGACCTGTACAGTTGAAGACGAGTCCTTCGGGCAGGGCTGCGATCTCGGCCGGCGCAGCGAACTTGCGGACCTCGATTTTGCCGCCGGCGATCTGTACATCGCGGATCATCTGGCGGAGGTACCTTCCCGTTTCGATGTACACCGTGTCGTAGCGGAGCGTCCCCGACCAGGGGAACGGATTCTCCGCCGGGCTCAGCATGCGGTTGACCGGCGGGAAGGTCGCGATGGTCTTTGCTTCGGGGCTGTCGGTCTCGACGTAGGTTGGCAGCCAGCGGATGCCGTAATCCTCCCCGACCATGATCTGAAACCGGCGCCAGCTATAGTCGAGCGCCCGGGCGAACTGCGCCATGAACTCCGGCGTGACGGCACTCTCCTTGAAGGCGTAGGCGGGGTGGAACTGTCCGCCGGCGATGTTCGATGTCGTCTCGGGTGGAAGCGCGGCGGCGTAGATGACGACCGGAAACCCCGCCTCCTGCACGAGCCTTGCGGTCGAGAGACCGACGACGCCAGACCCGAGCACGGCGACTGGACCATTGTGCCCCTGCAGCCCGAGCTCGGTTGCGAGCTTCGACGTGCCCCAGCTCAGCGTGATTCCGGCGCCGCCATGGCCGTAATTGTGGACCAACCGCTTGTCGTCCAACTGGTCGGCGCGAACGACGAATCCCTGGCGGCGGTATGGCCTCAGGCCCGCCATCGTCCGGATGATGCGGCCTTCGTCGGCGATCACCGGCGCTAGCGGCGTGCAGCCGCCGATCCGTCGATTGCCGACCGTCGCGCAGCCGGACAACAGCGCAGCGGAGCCGGCGGCGAAGCTTCGGCGGTCGAGCAGCATCGCCTCGACATACCAACTCGTCATTCCCGCGAAAGCGGGAATCCGCCTTCGTTTCAGGCGCTGGAGGAAAAGGCGGATCCCGGATCAAGTCCGGGATGACGAAAAATCAGCCTTCGATCGTCTCGACGGTCAGCCGGTCGTTGGTGAAGACGCACACCTCCGAGGCGATCTGCATGGCGCGGCGGGCAAGGACCTCCGGGTCTTGCTCGTAGTCGGCCAGAGCCTTCGCAGCGGACAAAGCGTAATTGCCGCCGGAGCCGATCGCGGCGATTCCGCCCTCCGGCTCGAGCACGTCGCCATTCCCGGTCAGGATCAGCATGATGTCCTTGTCGGCGACGATCATCAGCGCCTCGAGGTTGCGCAAATACTTGTCGGTCCGCCAATCCTTGGCGAGCTCGACCGCGGCGCGCATCAGCTGGCCGTTATATTGTTCAAGCTTCCGCTCCAGGCGTTCGAACAAGGTGAAGGCATCGGCCGTGGCGCCGGCAAATCCGCCGATCACTTCGCCCTTGTCGCCGATGCGCCGCACCTTCTTCGCATTGGGCTTCATCACCGTATTGCCCATCGACACCTGGCCATCCCCGGCGATGACGGTCTTGCCGCCCTTCTTGACGCCCAGGATCGTCGTTCCGTGCCAGCTTTCCAAAGTCTTCTCCTTTGGAATTGAGGTGGGAGGCGGCCTCACGCCTTGCAAGCGTCACGGCTTGTGCTTCTCGATCAGCTGCCGCTCGAAGCGGCGGTCGGGGATGATCCACATGATCGAAACCCCGACATAGATCGCAACCGAGATGTAGGGCGACACGAACGCCGCCGGGATCGCGGCGACATAGAGGACGGTGCTGATCAGCTCCTTTGAGCGGCCACCGAGCGCCCTCTTCACGCCGGACTCATCGCCTTCGGCGCGAATCAGCGCGCGTTCGAGCAGGTCGTAGGAAATTGCCGCGAGGACGAGGACGATCCCGAACGATGCAACCGGCCAGGGCGTGATCCCGGCATCGTCGATCCAGCGGATCACCAGCGGGAACAGGGTCAGGCAAAACAGAAGCGCGTGATTGGTCCAGAGGACCGATCCTGTCACTCGATGCGCCGACTGCATCATGTGATGGTGGTTGTTCCAGTAGATCGCCACGTTGACGAAGGCGAGCAGGTAGGCGGCGAGCAGCGGAAGGACGGCGAGC
>DASSIU010000124.1:0-11154 GCA_035691585.1 Sphingomicrobium sp.
GATCATTTGCTCGACGAGATCGAGGCCGGTGATCTCCTCGGTCACCGGGTGCTCGACCTGGAGCCGGGTGTTCATCTCGAGGAAGTAGAAGCTCTTGCCGCTTGGGTCGGCGCCGTTGACGATCAGCTCGACCGTGCCGGCGCTGTAGTATCCGACCGCCCGTGCCAGCGCGACCGCCTGCTCGCCCATCGCTTTCCGCATTTCGGGCGAGACGAACGGCGATGGCGCTTCCTCGACCACCTTTTGGTGGCGCCGCTGGATCGAGCATTCCCGCTCGTTGAGATAGAGGATGTTGCCGTGCTGGTCGCCGAGCAGCTGGATCTCGATGTGGCGCGGCTGCTCAATGAACTTCTCGATGAACACGCGGTCGTCGCCGAAGCTCGCGAGGCCCTCGCGCTTCACGCTCTCGAAGCCCTCGCGCACGTCCTTCTCGGACCAGGCGAGGCGCATGCCCTTGCCCCCACCGCCCGCCGAGGCCTTCATCATCACGGGATAGCCGATGTCGGACGCGATCTTCACGGCTTCGTCGGTCGTGACGATGTCGCCTAGATAGCCGGGGACGACATTGACGCCCGCCTTCTGCGCCAGCTTCTTGGATTCAATCTTGTCGCCCATCGCCGCGATTGCCTTGGGCGGCGGCCCGATGAAGGCGATGCCGGCGTCGGCGAGCGCTTTGGCGAAGCTCTCGCGCTCCGAGAGGAAGCCATAGCCGGGGTGCACCGCTTCCGCGCCCGTCACCTTGCAGGCGTCGATGATCAGCTCGGCCTTGAGGTAGGATTCGCTCGCCGGCGGCGGGCCGAGCCGCACCGCTTCGTCCGCCATCTTCACATGCGGCGCGCGCGCATCGGCGTCGGAATAGACCGCGACCGTCTTGATCCCCATGCGCTTGGCGGTGCGGATCACCCGGCACGCAATCTCGCCCCTGTTCGCAATGAGAATCTTCTTGAACATCAGGGCAGCCCCAAACCGTCACCCTGAACTCGTTTCAGGGTCCATTCCGTCACCTGCACCGCACTTCCCGAAAATGGATGCTGAAACAAGTTCAGCATGACGACTTACTCACTCGGGATCCTTACGAAAGAAGCGATAGGCGCCGAACAAAATCAGGCATCCAGCGAGCCATCGCCAGAAGATCAGCCCGGCCGAAACGTTCTTGAGTTTGATGCATAGCTGATCATCAAAACAATCGCCGAATGCGCTGAGAAAGAACGACACTAGCGAGAAGCCAATCCAAAGCGTCAGCAGCAAGACGAACACGATTTGAATTGCCAGCCTGCTCACTCCGCCGCCTCATCTAATGGCGGGCGGTTGTGGCCGAGCAGACGCAACACTTCGTCGGCGGCGTCGGCGAGGTTCGTGCCGGGGCCGAAGATCGCCTGCACGCCCGCGGCGCGGAGCAGCGCATAATCCTGCGGCGGGATGACCCCGCCCGCGACCACCTTGATGTCGGCGCGGCCCATGTCTTTGAGCGCCTCGATCATCTCTGGAATGAGGGTGCGGTGGCCCGCGGCGAGCGAGCTTGCGCCGACCACGTCGACGTTATTCTCGATCGCCATCTGCGCGGTCTCACGCGGGGTCTGGAACAGGGGCCCGGGGATCACCTCGAAGCCGAGATCGGTGAAGGCCGAAGAAACGAGGTTGGCGCCGCGGTCGTGGCCGTCCTGGCCCATCTTGGCGACCATGATCCTGGGTTTGCGGCCGAGGCGGCTCGCGACGGAGCGCGTGCCCTCCTCCGCGGCTTTCCAACGCCCGTCGCGGCGGGCCTTGCCGTAGATTCCCCGCACCGGCTCGGGCTTGGTGCCGTAGCGCCCGAACGCCCGCTCGAGCGCATCGGAGATTTCGCCGAGCGTCGCGCGGGCGCGGGCGCATTCGACGGCGAGCGCGAGGAGGTTCCCTTCCATACCCTCTCCCTGGAGGGAGTGGGCAGGGTGAGGGTGTTCGGCGCCTGAGGCTTCACTCGCAGGTTGAGCCCCCTCACCCCCACCCTCTCCCCGCTGGGGAGAGGGGGTTTGGCGGGCGGCCGCTTCCAAGGCATCCAGCGCCGCCCGCACCCTCGCCTCATCGCGGCCCGCGCGCACCTTCTCGATCTTGGCGATCTGCTGGCTGCGCACCTTCGCATTGTCGACCTCGAGGATGTCATGCTCTTCCTCTTGGGCGAGGCGGTAGCGGTTGACGCCGACGATCACCGTCTCGCCCGTATCCACCTTTGCCGCGCGGGCCGCGGCGGCTTCCTCGATGCGGTGCTTGGGCAGCCCTTCCGCGACCGCCTTGGTCATCCCGCCATGCGCCTCGACCTCCTCGATCAGCGCCCAGGCCTTCTCCTCCAGCTCGCGCGTCAGTCTCTCGACATACCAGCTGCCGCCGAGCGGATCGGCGACCGCGGTCACGCCGCTTTCCTCGGCCAGGATCAGCTGCGTGTTGCGGGCGATACGCGCGGAGAAATCGGTCGGCAGCGCAATCGCCTCGTCGAAGCTGTTGGTGTGCAGTGATTGCGTCCCGCCGAGCACTGCCGCCAGCGCCTCGATCGTGGTGCGGACGATGTTGTTGTACGGGTCTTGCTCGGTGAGGCTGACGCCGCTCGTCTGGCAATGGGTGCGCAACACCTTCGACCGGTCGTTCATCGCGCCGAGGTCGGTCATGATTCGGTACCATAAAGTCCGCGCCGCGCGCAGCTTCGCGACCTCCATGAACAGGTTCATCCCGATCCCGAAGAAGAACGACAGGCGCGGCGCAAAATCGTCGATGTCGAGCCCGTCGGCCTTGGCGCAGCGGACATATTCCATGCCGTCGGCGAGCGTGTAGGCGAGCTCCTGGACCGCCGTCGCTCCCGCCTCGTGCATGTGATAGCCGCTGATCGAGATCGAGTTGAACTTCGGCATCTCGGCAGCGCAGTAAGCGATGATGTCGCTGACGATCCGCATCGAGGGTTCGGGCGGGTAGATGTAGGTGTTGCGGACCGCGAATTCTTTCAAAATATCGTTCTGGATCGTGCCCGTCAGTTTGTCGTGCGGGACACCCTGCTCTTCCCCGGCGACGATGAAGAAGGCCATGACCGGAAGCACCGCGCCGTTCATGGTCATACTGACCGACATCTGATCGAGCGGAATGCCGTCGAAGAGGAGCTTCATGTCCTCGACCGTGTCGATCGCGACCCCCGCCATGCCGACGTCGCCGGCGACGCGCGGATTGTCACTGTCGTAGCCGCGGTGGGTCGCGAGATCGAAAGCGACGCTCAGGCCCTTTTGCCCGGCGACAAGATTGCGGCGATAGAAGGCGTTGGACTCTTCGGCGGTGGAGAAGCCGGCATATTGCCGGATGGTCCACGGCCGACCCGCATACATCGTCGCATACGGGCCGCGAGTGAAGGGCGGGAGGCCCGGGTAGCCGCTGTCGATGTTCTCGGCGTCGTCCGGACCGTAGACGGTGTTCAGGCGGATGCCTTCGACCGTCTCGCGAGTAAGGTCACGCCCGCGCGATTCCTTCTCCGCGAGCTTTTCCCAGTCCTGGCGCTTGTCGGACGACATATGCGGCACCGTGTACCCCGGCGAAGGCCGGGGTCCAGTCCAAAACGAAGAATCGGCGCCGGGGTACAGGTTAGTGCTTCGGCGTTTCCATGATTTCGGTGAGAACGCCGCCCATGTCCTTCGGGTGCACGAAGAACACCGGCGTGCCGTGCGCGCCGATGCGCGGTTCGCCAAGCACGCGCGCGCCTTTAGCCTCGAGCTCGGCCTTGGCGGCGTGGATGTCCGGCACCTCGAAGCAGACATGGTGCTGGCCGCCGAGCGGGTTCTTCTCAAGGAACTTGGCGATCGGCGAATTGTCGCCGAGCGGCTCAATCAGCTCGATCTGGGAGTTAGGAGTATCGACGAAGCAGACGCGCACGCCTTGGGCGGGGAGGTCGAACGGTTCGCCGTGGGGTTCGGCACCGAACATGATGCGGTAGGTTTCGAGGCTATTCTCGATCGAAGGCGTCGCAACGCCGACATGGTTGAGGCGGCCGAGGTTCATATGCTCACTCCGTCATGCTGAACTTGTTTCAGCATCCATTCCTTCGCATGCACAACGACCGTGAAGCAGCCGTGCGTCTACATCCTCGCCAGCCAGGAATATGGGACGCTCTACATTGGCGTCACCTCAGACCTGATCGCGCGGGTGTATCAGCACCGCACGGGCCAGGTGAAGTGTTTCACGACCAAATATCGGGTCTATCGCTTGGTACGTTTCGAACAGTTCGAAACAATGCACGACGCAATCTCACGTGAGAAACAGCTCAAGCGCTGGCACAGGCAATGGAAGATCAACCTGATCGAGAGCGAGAATCCGCAGTGGATCGATTTGGGCCCCTCCCTTAGACTGCCACCGCTACCGTCATGCTGAGCTAGTTTTCAGCATCCATTGTGAGGAAGCACGGAGCCGGTCTCGAAAATGGGTCCTGAAACAAGTTCAGGATGACGGATTAGTATTCGACCTTCACTTCCGTCGTCACCGAATTGGCGATGAAGCAGGCCTCGTGCGCGCGGTGGTGGAGGTCGGCGATGGCGGCTTCGTCTGGCGAAGTGCCGCCCCAGGTGACGCGCGGGTGCAAGGTGACTCGGGTCATTGCCATCTTCCCGTCGCCGCGCTTCGCCAGCACGCCTTCGGCCTGATCGACATAAGAGTCGACCACGAACCCGGCGCGGCGCGCGAAATCGACGAAGAACAGCATGTGGCAGGACGAGAGCGAAGCAACGAACGCCTCCTCCGGATCGACTCCCGCCTGGTCGGACCAGGGCGCCGGGACGACATGCGGGCTCGGGCTCGCCGGAACCATCGCGCCGCCGTCGAACACCCACTCGTGCGCGCGGCTGTACTGGCCCTTCGCGAAGTCGGTGCTCGGATCGCGCGTCCAGCGGATGGTAGCGGTGTAGGTGCTCATTGATTGAAGCCCGTCAGAGCGAACCAGATCATAAAAATCCCGACTGGAAGCGCCAGCAGCTTCGACCCTACCGCCAACCAGAATTCGAAAGGCTCTTCCTCGCGGCTAATCCGTTCGCTGCGTCGCCATCCCCAGCCGAAGCGGGCTGAACCTCGGTTCAGATCGTTGATGGCCCAAGCGAAGTTCACTCCGGAGATGATCACCACCATCGCACACCAGAAGACGAGAAACGCATCGAACTGTTTCATAGCGGAATATTGTCGTGCTTCTTCCACGGATTCTCGAGCTGCTTGTTCCTGAGCTTGCGCAGCCCCATCGCCACGCGCCGCCGCGTCGAATGCGGCATGATCACCTCGTCGATGAAGCCCTTGCTCGCCGCGACAAATGGGTTGGCGAAGCGCTCTTCATATTCGGCGGTGCGCTTGGCGATCGTTTCGGCGTCCTTCGCATCCTGGCGGAAGATGATCTCGACCGCGCCCTTGGCGCCCATCACCGCGATCTCGGCGGTCGGCCAGGCATAGTTCAAGTCGCCGCGTAGATGCTTGGAGGCCATGACGTCATAGGCGCCGCCGTACGCCTTGCGGGTGATCACCGTAATCTTCGGCACCGTCGCTTCAGCGTAGGCGAACAGCAATTTCGCGCCATGCTTGATGATCCCGTGATGTTCCTGGCCGACGCCGGGGAGGAAGCCCGGCACATCGACGAAGGTCAGGATCGGGATCTCGAACGCGTCGCAGAAGCGGACGAAGCGCGCGCCTTTCTTGGCGCTGTTGATGTCGAGCACTCCGGCCAGCACCATCGGCTGGTTGGCGACGACGCCGACCGTCCGGCCCTCGATCCGGCAGAAGCCGATGATGATGTTCGCCGCGTGCGCCGGCATCAGTTCGAAGAAGTCGCCCTCGTCGGCGACCTTCCGGATCAGCTCGTGCATGTCATAGGGCGTCGCCGCGCTCGGCGGGATCAACGTGTCGAGGCTGTCCTCGACGCGATCGACCGGGTCCTCGCAGGGCCTCTCGGGCAGATCGTGACGGTTCGACAGCGGCAGGAAATCGAAGAACTCGCGCGTGGCGAGCAGGGCGTCGATGTCGTTCTCGAACGCGACGTCGGCGACCCCCGATTTCTTCGTGTGGGTGATCGCGCCGCCGAGCTCCTCCTGCGTCACCACCTCGTTGGTGACGGTCTTCACGACCTCGGGACCGGTGACGAACATGTAGGATGAGTCCTTCACCATGAAGATGAAGTCGGTCATCGCCGGCGAATAGACCGCGCCGCCCGCGCACGGGCCCATGATCAGGCTGATCTGCGGGATGACTCCGGAGGCGAGCACGTTGCGCTGGAACACCTCGGCATAGCCCGCGAGGCTGGCGACGCCCTCCTGGATCCGCGCGCCGCCGGAGTCGTTCAGACCGATCACGGGCGCGCCGACCTTCATCGCCATGTCCATGACCTTGCAGATTTTCTGCGCGTGCCGCTCGGACAGCGAGCCGCCGAACACGGTGAAGTCCTGCGCGAAGACATAAAGGAGGCGGCCGTTGATCGTTCCGGAGCCGGTGACCACGCCATCGCCGGGGATCTTCTGCTTCTCCATCCCGAAGTCGATCGCATTGTGCTCGACGAACATGTCATATTCTTCGAAGCTGCCAGGATCGAGCAGCACCGAGAGGCGCTCGCGGGCGGTCAGCCGGCCCTTCGAATGCTGCGCCGCGATGCGCTTTTCACCGCCGCCGAGCCGCGCCAGCTCACGCCGCTTTTCGAGCTCTTCGATCGTCGTCGCCAACGGGCGTTCTCCTCGATCCAGCAGCCGCCTCTTGCAAGGCTTGCCTTCCGGCTGATGCTCCTTCCACGAGGCGTTCGTCCGGTCAATCGGGCGCATTGGCGTTTGCTGCAGTGCAACAAGAGCAAATTTCCATTAACCTCGATCAGAGATTCGGAACCGTAATGCCCCTCGGCCCGTTCATCACGTGGGTAATTCACGACATGGAGGTTGAACGAAAAATGCTGACTCGCGTCGGGGTGCCAGTGGAGTTGGATGCCGAGCCCTCGGCGCCGGAACCGGAAACCACAACTCTCCTTTGCTTTTCGCACTTGCGGTGGAACTTCGTCTTCCAGCGGCCGCAACACCTGATGAGCCGGTTTTCGCGCACCATGAACGTCATCTTCTGGGAGGAACCGGTCGAAATCGGGCCGCGAGAGACCGCGTACCTGCAAGTCCGCGAGGCCCCGGACGCGCCGAATGTCCATGTCGTCGTCCCCCATCTGCCTCAAGGCATGCCGCAGGACGCGCGCGAGGCCGCGCTCATGCGTCTTCTCGACGCCCACGTCGCGTCGGTTCGGGGAGCGCTGATCGCCTGGTACTACACGCCGATGATGCTGCCCTTCTCGCGGCATCTCAAGGCCGACGTCACGGTCTTCGACGCGATGGACGAATTGTCGAAGTTCAAGTTCGCGCCGGTAAAGTTGCTGGAGCTGGAACAGGAACTGATCGACCGCTCCGACATCGTCTTCACCGGCGGATCGAGCTTGTTCGAGGCGAAGAAAGATCGCCACGACAACGTTCATTGCTTCCCCTCGTCGGTCGATCGCGTGCATTTCCTGAAAGCGCGAGCGCGCCAGTTCGACCCCGCCGATCAGGAAGACCTGCCCAAGCCGCGGCTAGGTTTCTTCGGGGTGATCGACGAACGGTTCGATACGGAGCTGCTTGATAAGGTCGCGGCGATGCGTCCCGACTGGTCTTTCGTGATGGTCGGGCCGGTGGTGAAGATCTCAGAGGACGACCTGCCGAAGCGGCCCAACATTCATTATCTCGGAGGCAAATCCTACGACCAGCTCCCTGGCTATCTATCCGGCTGGGACGTCGCGCTGATGCCCTTCGCGATGAACGAATCGACGCAGTTCATCTCGCCTACGAAAACCCCCGAATATCTGGCCGGTGGCAAACCGGTGGTGTCGACGCCGATCAGGGACGTGGTGCGACATTACGGGCATCTCGAAGGTGTGAAGACCGCCGATAATGCGGAGGATTTTGCCGCGCACTGCGAGGACGCGTTGGAGCTTTCCCGCGGCCCCGAACAAGACTGGCTTGCCGAGGCTGACCTCCTGCTGTCCGCGACCAGCTGGGACACGACGCAGGCAAGGATGGCGGGGCTCATCGAGGAGTTGCTCGGTACCCGCGTGGGGAGCGGCTCCGCGATCCTGGTGGCGGCGGAATGAACGCGCCCTTCCGGAGATCGAAACGCCGCTTCGATTATCTCGTAGTCGGAGCGGGGTTCGCCGGCTCGGTCATCGCCGAGCGGCTGGCAAGCCAGCACGGCGCGCGTGTCCTGCTGATCGACCGGCGGCCGCATGTCGGCGGCAATGCGTACGACGAGCCCAACGAGGCGGGCATCCTTTATCACAAATACGGCCCGCACATTTTTCACACCAACAGCGATGCTGTGGTGGACTATCTCTCCCGGTTCACCGACTGGCGGCCATATGAGCATCGGGTCCGCGCCTATGTGCGCGGCAAGCTGGTGCCGATCCCGATCAACCGAACGACGCTCAACGAGCTGTTCGACCTCGACCTTCAGACCGACGAGGAAGCGGCCGAATATCTCGCCTCCCGGGCCGAGCCGGTCGACGAGATCCGGACATCAGAAGACGTGGTGATCAACGCGGTCGGGCAGGAACTCTACGAATTATTCTTCCGCGGCTACACGCGCAAGCAATGGGGTCTCGACCCGAGCGAGCTCGACAAGCAGGTCACCTCGCGAATCCCGACCCGGACCAATACCGACGACCGCTATTTCAGCGACACGTTCCAGGCGATGCCGCTGAACGGCTATACGAAGATGTTCGAGAAGATGCTCGACCACCCGTTGATCGAGAAGCGCCTCGGCACCGACTTTCGCGACCTCAAGGATCAGGCGTTCGAGCTCGCCGATCACATCGTCTACACCGGACCGATCGACGAATATTTCGACTTCCGTTTCGGCAAGCTGCCCTACCGCTCGCTTCGGTTCGACCACCAGACGTTGGAGCAGGAGCAGTTCCAGTCCGTCGCGGTGGTGAACTATCCCTGCGAGGAAGTGCCGTTCACCCGCATCAGCGAATACAAACATCTGACTGGGCAGCAGTCGCCAGTGACCACGGTCACCTATGAATATCCGTCGGCGGAGGGCGATCCTTATTACCCGATCCCGCGGCCGGAAAATCAGGAGCTGTTCAAACGCTACGAAGCGCTCGCCGATGCGACCGACGACGTCACCTTCGTCGGGAGGCTGGCGACCTACCGTTATTACAACATGGACCAGATCGTCGGGCAGGCGCTCGCGACCTTCCGGCGCATCGACGAGCGGAAGCGGCTGGAGACGGCGGTCGCCGCAGAATAAGCGGCGGGCACAATCTTAGCGCTGAAGCTTTCTGCCGTTCGAGGAGATCTCGAATGCGGCAGAATTGGCCTGAACGCCAAAACTGGCCTGAAAGACTCTGGCTAGTGCGGCACGGTCAAAGCCAGGGAAATGTCGCGCGCGACGCCGCCGACGAGGCGGGCGAGCACGAGATCGGCATCGAGATACGCGACGTCGACGTCCCGTTGTCACCGCTGGGAATCGAGCAGGCAAGGTCGACCGGACGCTGGTTCGCTGCGTTGCCCCCCGACGAGCAGCCCGAGCTCATCCTGTCGTCGCCCTACGTGCGGGCGAGGCAGACGGCAGAGATCATCTGCAAGGAGGGGGCGCTTGCCGGCGGTCCGGCACAGACGATCGTCGACGAGCGGCTGCGCGAGCGCGAGTTCGGAATCTTCGACCGACTGACCACACTCGGCATTCGTGACCGCTTTCCGGACGAGGCTGCGCACCGGCGATTGCTCGGCAAATTCTACCACCGCCCGCCCGGCGGCGAGAGCTGGGCAGACGTCATCCTTCGCTTGAGGTCGATGCTCAACACGATCAACCTTCATTATTGCAACAAGCGCGTGCTGATCGTCTGTCACCAGGTCGTGGTGCTGTGCTTCCGCTACATCCTTGAGCAGCTGGACGAAGCGACGATTTTGAAGATCGACAAGCAGGCCGACGTGCTCAATTGTGGCATATCGGCCTATGATTTCGAGGCCGACGCCAAGGGCACGTGCGTGCCGGCGCTGGAACTGTGGAACTTCGGAGCGCCGCTGGAGGCGGAGGGCGCACCAAAGACATCTGAACCAGATGCGGTGGCGGGGACTCGGTGAAGCTCGATCGCGCGGCGCTCGAGGCGCACCCGCTGCCTTCCGTCAAAGCCGATAGCGACAAGGAGTCCAAGGGCCGAATTCTCGTCGTCGCGGGCAGCCGCGATGTGCCGGGGGCCGCCCTTCTGACCGCAACCGCCGCAATGCGCGCTGGCGCGGGACAACTTCGAATCGCCACCGTCGACAGCGTCGCGATTCCGCTCGGCGTGCAAATGCCGGAGGCAATGGTCGTGGGCCTGGCCGATGATGGCGCAGGCGGCTTCGCTACCGCCGCGGTGCAGTCGATCGTGGAGCAGGCGGGCGAGGTCGACGCCGTGGTGGCGGGACCCGGCGTCAGGCGAAGCGAGGCTTGCGCTGCCATTGCAACCGCGCTGATCGAAAGCCGCGCGGCGTTGGTACTCGATGTGGCCTTCCTCAAGGCATTGCGACCTTCGGCTCATGATCGGCACACCACGCCTGTGCTCCTGCCCGATGCTGACGAGCTCGCGTCGCTGCTCGACTGCGACAAGGAAGCCGTCGGCAGCGACCCGGTCGGATGCGGACTCCGGGCGGCCAGAACCTATCGCTCGGTGGTGCTGGTCAAGGGGCCGCCGAGCTGCGTCGTCTGCCCCAGCGGTGACGTGTGGACGCAGGAAGCGGGGACGCCGGGCCTCGGCGTGTCGGGCAGCGGCGACGTCCTTGCCGGGATTGTCGGCGGATTGCTCGCCCGCGGCGCGGAGCCGCTCAACGCGCTGCTGTGGGGAGTCTGGCTGCACAGCGAGGCAGGTGCCGGGCTGGCGAAGAAAGTCGGGCCGGTCGGCTTCCTTGCCCGCCAGATCGCCGACGAGATTCCAGGCCTGCTGCCGCGCTAGCCCTTGTGCCGCTCCAGCTCATCGCCGACCAGGCGAACGACGTGAAGAACGTTGGTCGAACCGGCGGTGGCGAACGGGATTCCAGCCATGATGATGACCCGGTCGCCGCCCTTGGCGATCTGGTGGCGAAGCGCCATCCGCTTGGCCTTTTCGACCATCTCCTCGAAGCTTGTGACGTCTCGGGA
>DASSIU010000125.1:0-3031 GCA_035691585.1 Sphingomicrobium sp.
TCCAGCTACATTTTCCGCGCCTATCACCGGCTGCCGCCGCTCACGAACCGGCACGGGATTCCGGCCGGCGCGGTCTATGGTTATACGACCATGCTGTGGAAGCTCGCCGACGGCCTCACCAGGGCGGACGGGCCGACGCACATGGCAGTGATCCTCGATGCGTCCGAGCATACCCATCGCAATGAGATGTATGACCGGTACAAGGCGCATCGGCCGCCGCCGCCCGAGGACCTGGTCCCGCAATTCCCGCTGATCCGCGTCGCCACGCGCGCTTTCTCGATCCCATGCATCGAAGAAGCGGGGCTGGAGGCCGACGACATCATCGCCTGTTATGTGACCGAAGCGAAGAAAGCCGGCTGGAAGGTAACGATCGTTAGCTCCGACAAGGATCTGATGCAGCTCATCGACGAGGATGCCGGAATCGACATGCTCGACACGATGAACGACCGGCGGATCGGGCGGACGGAGGTGCTCGAGAAGTTCGGGGTGCCTCCTGAAAAGGTCGGCGACGTGCTCGCGCTAATGGGCGACAGCGTCGACAATGTACCGGGCGTGCCGGGGATTGGGCCCAAGACGGCGAGTCAGCTGATACAGCAGTTCGGTGACCTGGAGACGGTGCTCGCCAGCGCCGAGCAGATCTCCAAGCCCAAGCTCAAGCAGTCGCTCATCGACCATGCCGACGCCGCGCGCCTCAGCCGCGAGCTGGTACGACTGGTCTGCGATGCCAACCTGCCGGAGCCGCTCGAAGGCCTCGCCCTCAAGGGAATTCCCAAGGAGCCGCTGGCCGAATTCCTCGCGGACCAAGGTTTCAAGACGCTGCTAGCGCGGCTGAACAGCGGCGGGCCGGCCCAAGGCCGAAGCAGCAGCGGTGGCGGGATCAATGACGTCATGACGGCGCTCGACAGGAAGCCCGCGTCGGCTCCCCCCGCTGCCGAGCAGATCGATGTGGACCGCTCGAAATACGAGACAGTAACGGACGAAGCGGCGCTCGATCGCTGGATCGCCGAAGCGACCGCCCTGGGTTACGTAGCGATCGATACCGAGACGGATTGCATCGACTGCATCGTCGCCCGACTTGCCGGCGTGAGCCTGGCGACGGCGCCGAACAAGGCCTGCTACATCCCGGTCGGGCACAGCGGCATGGACCTGCTGTCCGACGCTCCGGATCAGATGTCGCAAGACCTCGTGCTCGCCAAACTGAAGCCGGTGCTCGAGGACCCGGCGGTGCTGAAGGTCGGGCACAACCTCAAGTACGATTGGGTGATGTTCGACAAGCTCGGCATCAACGTCGCGCCCATCGACGATACGATGGTGATGAGCTTCGACCTCGATGCCGGTCGGAGCTTCGGCCACGGGCTTGACGAGCTTGCCAAGCTCCACTTCGATCACGAATGCATCCCCTACAAGCAGCTGTGCGGGTCGGGATCGAAGCAGATCACGTTCGACAAGGTGCCGCTCGGCCCCGCGACCGAATATGCGGGCGAGGATGCCGACATCGCATTGCGGCTGTGGCTCAGGCTGAAACCGCGGCTCGCTCAGGAGAATGTGAGCGGCGTTTACGAGCGGGTGGACAAGCCGCTGGTTCCGGTGCTGGCGCGAATGGAGCAGCGCGGGATCAAGGTCGATCGCGACTATCTCGCGCGTCTCAGCCGCGAGTTCGCCGAGGAGACAGCGCGGCTCGAGGAACGGATTTACGAGGCCGCGTGCGGGCCGTTCACCATCGGCTCGCCCCAGCAGCTCGGCGAGGTGCTGTACGGACGCCTCGGTCTCAAGGGCGGGCGCAAGGGCAAGAGCGGTCAATATTCGACCGACGTGACCGAGCTCGAGCGGCTGGCGGCGGAGGGAATCGAGTGCGCGACTTTGGTGCTGGAATGGCGCCAGCTGACCAAGCTCAAGTCGACTTACACCGACGCGCTACAGGCGCAGATCAATAAGGAGACGGGGCGAGTCCACACCAGCTTTTCGCTGACCGGTGCGCAAACCGGTCGGTTGTCGTCAAACGACCCCAATCTCCAGAACATCCCGATCCGCACCGAGATCGGCCGCAAGATCCGCGACGCCTTCGTTGCCGAACCCGGCTACAAACTGCTCTCCGCCGACTACAGCCAGATTGAGCTGCGGCTCGCCGCGCATATGGCCGATGTTCCTCAGTTGAAGGAGGCCTTCCGGAGCGGCGTCGACATCCACAGCCTGACCGCCGAAGAGCTGTTCGGCCGGGTCGACCGCGACACGCGCAATCAGGCCAAGACGATTAATTTCGCCATATTGTACGGCAGCTCTGCTTGGGGCATCGCCGGGCGGCTGGGGGTGCCCAAGGACGAGGGCAAGGCGATCATAGATCGTTATTACGAGCGCTTCCCCGGCATTCGAGCCTTCACCCACAGCACCTTGTCCTTCGTGCGCGAACACGGGTTCACGAAGACCCTGTTTGGGCGGAAGACCCATTTCGAGCCCAACATCCGCTCGCCCAATCCGTCGATCCGCGCTGGCGCCGAGCGCGCGGCGATCAACGCACCGATCCAGGGCAGCAGCGCCGATCTCATCAAGCGAGCGATGGCCCGGATGGAAGATGCCCTCGCGGACGCAAATCTCAAGGACGTGCGGATGCTGCTGCAGGTGCATGACGAACTGGTGTTCGAAGTCCCAGATGGCCGCGAGGAGCAAGCGGCTGCGGTCATCAAACAGGTGATGGCGGGTGCTGCAGAACCGGCGATCGCACTCGATGTCCCGCTCGATGTTGAGGTTGGATGGGGCGAGCATTGGGGCGCGGCGCATTGACCGAAGCGGAGGGGGCCGCGACCGCCGTAAGCCGGGCTCCCGATGCGGACATGGCGACGCTCGCCCGGGGCGGTCGGCTCAACGTGTTCGGCTTCGTGTTGCGGCTGGCAGGGATGGTGCCGTTCCTGTTCATTGGCGGCCGCATCTACGGTCCCGCCGCACTTGGCCGCTTCGCTTACGCGATCCTGGTCGTCGAATTCGGAGCCCAGGTCGCGGCGCTCGGACTGCGGCGAGGCCTCGCCCAGTTGCTCGC
>DASSIU010000126.1:0-4126 GCA_035691585.1 Sphingomicrobium sp.
GCCGAGCAGATCGACGAGGGCCTGATTCGCTTTGCGTGCCTCCGGCGTAAAACGGGGGAGCGTCTGGCGGAAATCCGAGCTCTCGAACGTCGTGTTGGCGTCGATTTTTCCGGTGAGGAAGCCCTTGCCGAGCGGACTGAAGGGCACGAAGCCGATGCCGAGCTCCTCGAGCGTCGGCAGAATCTCCGCCTCGGGTCCTCTGGTCCACAGGGAATACTCGCTCTGCAACGCCGTCACCGGCTGAACGGCATGCGCGCGCCGGATCGTTCTGGCACCGGCTTCGGACAAGCCGAAGTGTTTGACCTTGCCGGCCCGAATCAGATCCTTCACGGCACCCGCGACGTCCTCGATGGGCACGTTGGGGTCGACACGGTGCTGATAGAAGAGGTCGATCGCCTCGACCTTGAGTCGCTTGAGCGACGCCTCGGCGACCTCTTTGATGTGCTCCGGCCGGCTGTTCAGTGCCGGCGAGGTCTTGGGATCGAACTTGGGGTCGAGGTTGAAGCCGAACTTGGTAGCGATCACGACCCGCCCGCGGAACGGCGCCAGCGCTTCGCCGACAAGCTCCTCATTGATGAACGGGCCGTACGCCTCCGCGGTATCGAAGAAGGTGACGCCGCGCTCCACGGCCGATTGCAGAAAGGCAATCATCTCCTGTTTGGTTGGAAACGGCGGGTACGAGTAGCTCATGCCCATGCAGCCGAGGCCGAGCGCGGAGACTACGAGGTTGCTGTTCCCGAGTTTGCGCGTCTGCATTGGCTGATCACCCCTCCATACAGTTCCGGTCCGTTGAATCCGGTCAGTACAATCGTTCTTCTATTCCAACGTAAATGTCTCTGGTCTTCCAGAGTAGGTAGCGAAATTCGTATGACCTTATGAATATTGTTCACAAATGATCAGGGACGAGCTCAGCGTGCTATCGGCCTTCGTCATGGTGGCCGAGGAGCGCAGCTTCACACGGGCGTCGAAACATCTGGGGGTGTCTCCCTCGGCTCTGAGCCACGCCATCCGAGGGCTCGAGGAGCGGATCGGTGTTCGCTTGCTCGCGCGGACGACGCGCAGCGTGGCGCCCACCGACGCAGGTCGACTGCTGCTGACCCGACTCGGTCCGGCGCTGGACGACATTCGCGGAGCGCTGGACTTGATCTCCGAGCTCAGCGGCCGCCCGGCGGGGCGGCTGCGATTGATCGTGTCGCCGCTCGCCGCGAAGACGGTGCTCGCGCCGAAGCTGGGACAGTTCGCGCGCGATTACCCGGACGTCGTCCTGGACATCACCACGGACGAGAGCAGGGTCGACCTCGTCGCTGCGGGCTACGATGCCGGCATTCACCTCGGAGAGTTCATCGAACGGGACATGCTGGTGATCCGCGTCTCGCCGGACCGGCGCCCGGCGATCGTGGGCTCGCCCGGCTACTTCGGTGCGCACCCCAAGCCAGAGTCTCCGCGCGACCTCACCAAACACCGCTGCATCAATTATCGCCACGGATCCGCGGGGGTGTACCGTTGGGAGCTCGACAAGGGAAAGGAGTCGCTGACGGTCGCGGTGGATGGGCCGCTGATCGTCGACGAAGTCGAGCTGATCGTCCGCGCGGCGATCGATGGCGTTGGGCTGGCGTTCATGGCCGAGGAGACGGCGGCGCCGCACCTCGCCAGCGGGGCGCTCATGCGGGTGCTCGAGGACTGGTGTCCGCCGTACCCCGGTTTCTTCCTCTACTATCCGAGTCGACGACAGCTCCCGGCTGCGCTTGCGGCGCTCATCGAGACCCTGCGTCTGGTCACCTGATGGGCCAGGGGGCTCTCTGGCGCAGGCCACGCGGCTTGAGGCCCGCAGGGACTGGGACATCCGCATGTCGCAGTTCCGCACTTCCGTGACGTATTTTCACCCTGCCCAGGTCCCGCTGCTCGGGGATCATGTGCCGGGTGCCCGATTCGTCCGCTGCGTAACATGCGCATGAAGGAGAGTGCCGAATGGATGCGGATCTCGTTCGCTTGATCGGGTGGGGTGTCGTCGCCCTGCTCATCCTGATTGCGCTGGTCGCGTACAAGAGGGTGCTGCGGCTGTTCGGCATCGTGATCGTCCCGGAGGACAGTGTCGGGATCGTCACCAAGAAGTTCGTGCTGCTCGGAGCGAACCGTACGCTCCCCGACGGGCGCATCATCGCGCTGAAGGGCGAGGCCGGGATTCAGGCGGATACCCTTGCTCCAGGACTGCATTGGTGGCTCTGGCCCTGGCAGTACGCGACCATGCTGCAGCGGTTCGTGGTGCTGCCTGAGGGATCGATCGGCATCGTGGAAGCGAAGGATGGCGCGCCGATCGCGGTGGGCCGCGTGCTGGGAAAGCGCGTATCGTGCGATACGTTCCAGAACGGCCGTGCATTCCTGTCCAACGGTGGCGAGCGCGGCCCCCAGCTCGCCGTGATCCCGCCGGGGAGCTACCGCATCAATACGGCGCTGTTCAGCATCCGGCCCTCCCCGGCGATCGAGATTCCGGCCGACAGGATCGGCATCGTGGAGACGATGGAAGGCCAGTCGCTGAGCACCGGGTCCGGCGACATCGCCGGACCGGTGATCGAAGGTCACAATTCGTTCCAGGATGCGCAGGCGTTCGTGGACCATCGCGGTCGCAAGGGGCTGCAGGAAGAGGTGCTGCTGCCGGGCCGGTACTTCATCAACCCGAAGTTCGCGCAAGTAGAAGTCGTCGACATGACGATCGTCCCGATCGCGCATGTCGGGGTCATCATTTCCTATGTCGGGTCGCAGGGCGAAGACGTGACCGGCGCGGATTTCAAACATGGCAACATGGTGCTCAAGGGCCAGCGGGGGGTGTGGGTGGAACCACTCGATCCCGGCAAGTACCCGATCAATCCCCGGACGACCAACATTGAAATGGTGCCGACGGCCAACGTCGTGCTCAACTGGGCCACCGGCAAGACCGAGGCGCACAGGCTGGACGAGCGACTGTCCAGCATCACGGTGCGGTCGCAGGACGGGTTCACCTTCAACCTCGACGTGTCGCAGATCATTCACATTCCGCGCAATGCGGCCCCCAAGGTCATCGCGCGCTTCGGAAGCATGGCCAATCTCGTCACGCAGGTGCTCGAGCCGACGATCGGCAACTACTTCCGCAACGCGGCGCAGAAGTCGGACGTGATCGACTTCCTGAAGGAGCGGGTCAACCGGCAGAGTGAAGCGCGGCAGGCCATTACCGTCGCGCTCACCGAATACGACGTGGGAGCCGTCGACACCCTGATCGGGGACATCGTGCCGCCGGAAGCGCTGATGAAGACGCTGACCGATCGCAAGCTCGCCGAGCAGGAGCGGGTCACCTACGCCACCCAGAAGCAAGCCCAGGAGGTGCGGAAGGAGCTGGCCCAGGCCCAGGCGCAGGCCGACACGCAGCCGCAGGTCGTGAACGCGGAACGGCAAGTGGAAATCGCCACCTTCGACGCCCAGACCAGGATCAGGAAAGCCGAGGGCGAAGCCAGGTCCAAGCAGATCAACGCCGAGGTCGACGCCAAAGTGCTGCTCATGGTCGGCGAGGCCGAAGGCAAGAAGATCACCGCAGTGGGCAACGCCGAAGCGGAAGTCCTCAAGCGCAAAGGTGACGCGATCAACCCCGGCAACTACGCGACGATCGAGGTCGCGAAGGCGCTGGCGTCGAGCGGGATGAAGCTGGTGCCGGACGTGATCGCCGGCGGGGGAGGGAACGGCGGCTCGCTCGTCGATGTGCTGCTCGCGCAGCTCATCACGGGGAAGTTGGTCGCTCAGCCGCCGGAGGCCGGGAAATAGGGCTCCGGCATGAACGCGAGATGGACACCACTGGATCCGGCGTATGAGACGCGGGTGCGCGAGAGCTTCGGCCGTCAGAGCCACATGGCCACGCTCGGGGCAACGATCGCCTTCGTCGCACCAGGTGAAGTGCATCTCGCCCTGCCGTTTGCCCCGCAGTTCTGTCAGCAGAACGGCTTCCTCCACGCGGGCGCTGTCGCCAGCGTCGCGGACTCGGCGAACGGATACGCCGCCTACACCCTGGCCCCGCCCGAGACCAATGTCCTGGCGGTGGAGTTCAAGATCAATCTGCTGGCACCGGCTCAGGGTGAGAGGTTTCTCGCCTGTGGCCGGGTGC
>DASSIU010000127.1:0-2291 GCA_035691585.1 Sphingomicrobium sp.
GAAGCGCCAGTGCGGCGCTCGCCCGTCCGGCACGGGCGCCTCGGCCGGCCTGCGCTCATAGACGGGCGGAAGCCCGCGGCCGAGCAGCACCTTGCGGCGGATTTCCAGCTCCTCGGGCGTCTCGTAACAGGCGTAGACCCGTCCGGCCTCCTTCAGCCGATCGAACTCCCGCTCATAAAGGTCGAACCGCTCAGACTGGCGGGCGACCTTGTCCGGCGTCAGTCCCATCCACTCGAGATCGTCGCGGATCGCCTGGTCGAACTCCGCCGTCGAGCGCTCCCGGTCCGTGTCGTCGATGCGCAGGATGAAAATCCCGCCATGCCGCTTCGCGAACAGGTAATTGTGCAGCGCCGTTCGAATGTTCCCGACGTGCAGTCTCCCGGTCGGCGACGGAGCAAAGCGGGTGACGACGCTCATTTGGGACCGGTGTGGAAGAAATTGCTGATCGGATAACGCCGGTCGCGGCCGAAGTTGCGGGTGCCGATTTTGACCCCCGGTGGGGCCTGGCGGCGCTTATACTCGGTCTTGAGCAGTTTGGATTCGATGTCGGCGACCAGCGAGACGTCCTCGCCCGTCGCGTTCGCCACCTCTTTCACCGACATCTCCTTCTCGACCAGGCCTTCGAGAATCCGATCGAGCACCGAATAAGGCGGCAGGCTGTCCTCGTCCTTCTGGTCCGGCCGCAACTCGGCGGTCGGCGGCTTGGCGATTACTCGCTCGGGCATCACCGGACCGTCGGGACCCAGCGCTCCGTCCGGCTTGTGTTCATTCCGCCAGCGGGAGAGGGCGAAGACGGTGGTTTTGTAGGCATCCTTCAGCACCGAATAGCCGCCCGCCATGTCTCCATAGAGCGTCGCATAACCGACGCTCATCTCGCTCTTGTTGCCGGTGGTGAGCAGCATCTGCCCTTCGGCGTTGGAGAGCGCCATCAGGGTCACCATCCGAAGCCGCGCCTGGACGTTCTCGGCCGCAAGGCCGGTGAGCTGAGGCAGCATCTCATTTACAGCCTCGACCCCCGGGACGATCGAGATGACGTCATGGCGGCAACCGAGCAGGCGAGCGCAGTCTCGGGCGTCGTCGAGGCTCTCCGCGCTGGTATATTTCGACGGAAGCATCACGCCCCAAACCTTGGGCGCGCCGAGCGCGTCGACCGCGATCGCAGCCGAGAGCGCGCTGTCGATCCCGCCGGAAAGGCCGAGAATGACGCCGGGGAAGCCGTTGCGAGCGACATAGTCGCCGAGGCCGACCATCATCGCTCGGTAAACATCGGCGGGGAACTGATCCAGCTCATGGGCGCAGCGGGTTTCGCAGCGCCAGCCGTCTTCTCCGCGCGCCCAGTCGGTGACGAGGAACGCCTCGTCCCAGTCGGGCATCTGGACCACGGTCTCGCCGTCGGGGTGCATGACGAAGGAGGAGCCGTCGAACACCAGCTCGTCCTGTCCCCCGACCCGGTTCAGGAACACCAGCGGCAGGCCCGTGCTGGTCGTCCGCGCCCGCGCCAGCCGTTCGCGCGTGTCGATCTTGTCGAGCTCGAATGGGCTCCCGTGTGGCACGAGGAACAGCTCGGCGCCCAGCTGGGCGAGATGGGCGCAGACCGGCTCCAGCCACATGTCCTCGCAGACCGGAACGCCGAGCTTAACCCCCCGCCATTCGATCGGGTCGGGCAGCGGTCCCGGGGTGAAGATGCGCTTCTCGTCGAAGGTGCCGTAGTTGGGCAGCTCGTGCTTGAAGGTCCGGCCGATCCGCTTTCCGCCATCGGCGAGCAGCATCGTGTTGAAGTTCTGCCCATTCTCGTTGGTGATTGTGCCGATGAGCATCGCCGGCCCGGGCTCGACCGTCGCCGCGACGAGTTGGTCGGTGCATTCATGGACACGCCGAACGAACTCGGGCTTCAGCACCAGGTCCTCTGGCGGATAGCCGACCAGCTGCAGCTCGGGGCAAACCAGCAGGTCCGCTCCCGCGGCGGCTGCCCTGCGTCGCATCTCCAGCATC
This sequence comes from Sphingomicrobium sp., assembly GCA_035691585.1. GTDB lineage: Bacteria > Pseudomonadota > Alphaproteobacteria > Sphingomonadales > Sphingomonadaceae > Sphingomicrobium. The sequence goes on from DASSIU010000127.1 coordinate 1,993, forward strand.
GCGGCGGCATTCCCCTCGAGGTCGCCGACCCGCTGGTTCATCTGGGCGAGCGCGATCTTGAGGCGAACTGTCCCTTTGGCGGTCATGCGCGCGATGTAGCGACCTTCGTTCGGGGGGCAATCCTTCGTCTCGCTCGGGACGCGCCTTTGCGGATGCGGCCTCGCTCGCTAATGGCGAGTCGCTGCTGGGGATTTACGCGCCATGAAATTGCTCGCCGGGAACAGCAACCTGCCGCTGGCCCGATCGATTTCCGACTATCTCGAGGTGCCGCTGACCGACGCCAGCGTCCGCCGCTTCGC
>DASSIU010000128.1:0-2144 GCA_035691585.1 Sphingomicrobium sp.
TCGCGCGAGGAGGAAACGAAATTCCAGAAGACGTAGCGGCGGGTGGGAAAGGCCTCGCCCCCAATCAGCATCACCCGGCCTCCGCCGGCGCTCGACAGCCGCGCTTCGTGACCCGGACGCAGGATGTAGAGCGCGAACGGATCGAGCGGCGCCCCATCCAGGTCGGCCTGGCCCCCGACCAGCATGACGGCGCGCTCGTCGGCGTCGGCATCGATCGGGATCGACCCACCGCTCAGCTCGATATCGGCATAGATGGTCGGCGAATGCTGCGGGGTCGCGGCAGTCGTACCCCATAGCGTTCCCATCAGGACCCGCGCATGGACGCCTGCGTCCCTGATCACCGGCAGGTCTCCGGCCGCGACATGATCGAAGGCCGGGTCGACTTCCTCGCGACCGTCGGGAAGCCCGAGCCAGGTCTGCATCCCGTAGAGGCTCGGTCCCGCCGGGCGGAGGTGCTTCGGCGAGCGCTCGGAATGGACGATGCCGCTGCCGGCGGTCATCAGGTTGATCGCGCCAGGCTCGATCACCGCGTGGCTGCCGATGCTGTCGCGATGCTCGATGGCGCCCTCGAACAGATAGGTGACGGTGGCGAGGTTGATGTGTGGGTGCGGACGGACGTCCATTCCGCGACCGGCCGGCAACCGCGCCGGCCCGAACTCGTCGACGAAGATGAACGGCCCGACCATCGTCCGCTCGCGGCCCGGAAGCGTGCGATTGACCTTGAAGTCGCCGAGATCGTGGGTGACGGGCGTGATCGTCTGGATGACGGGGCTATCGATCGTGGCCATCAAGATTCTCCCGGCGCGCTGGCGCGGATGGACAAGGCATGGACTCGGGCGTCCATGAGGTCGCCGAGCGCGGCATAGATCATCCGCTGGCGTTCGACACGGCTCTTGCCCGCGAACGCCGGGCTTTCGATCCGCAAGCTGAAGTGGCTCTCGCCGGCAGGATTGTAACCGCCGTGTCCTCGATGCTGCTCGCTGTCGTCGACGAGCTCGACCAGCGTCGGCGAAAGCGCTGAGCTGAGGCGGGCGAGCATTTCAGTCGCCACTGGTCCGGTTCTCTGTGCGGGCATGGCCCTTATATAGAGGGCCTAACGGACCAAGTCAGATGCAAATCACGATCATCAAAGGGGCCAGCGACGATCGCATCGATGCCTGCCGGGCCGATGGAACCAAAGTCAGCACCCGTTTTCCGAAGAAGGGACCCGTCCCGCACGATGCGGTGCACTACTTTGTCGAATCCGAGCTGCGGATCGCGAACGGTTTCTGGGGCATGGTCGCGGCAGGGCATGATCCAGAGGAGATCGCCAGCCTTGCCAAGGCCGCCGGACATGCCAGCGCAAAGCGTGCTCGCGTCCCCGATCCGACCATCGTTGCGATCGTCCAGGCCGAGCGTGCGGTCGAATGCTTCGAAGCCGATTTGTGGGGCGGCGGCGGGGCCGACAACCAAAGCCTGCGTGACTTGCTGGCCGCGGGTTGCGCGCAATCGTTGGTGCCGCCGATCGCTGTGTCCGACGCGGCCATCATGCGCATTCGCGGCGCACTAGCCGACTTACGAGACCGATGGAGCCGAATGAAAGCAGGTGAATCCATGACCCTGAACTGGGAGGTCGTGGTTTGAAGCACGGACGGTTGCACGGGCGGGTTGAAGGCGCGCAGTCGCGGTGCGCGGTTCCCGGCTGCGATGCTCCGGGCGAGTTCAAGGCGCCGCTTCAGCCGGCCAATTTCGACGGTCCGGGCGCGTGGCGCTTCCTGTGCCTCGACCATGTCCGCGAGCACAACGCGAAATACAATTTCTTCGACGGCATGAGCCCGGAAGAAATTCAGGACGCGCAGCGTCCACTCGCCGGCTGGGAGCGGCCGAGCCGCAGGTTCGCCGCCAACGGCGCGGACCCGCCGCCATCGTGGAGCGACTTTTCCGATCCGCTCGATGCGATATCGGGCCGGTTCGGGCGCATTCGAGGCAAGGGCTCGCATTCTCGCTTCAGCAAGCCGGAGAGACGCGCACTGTCCGTGCTCGGCCTCGCCGAGGATGCCGACCGGCATCAGCTGCGACAGCGCTATTCAGGGCTGGTCCGCCGCTACCACCCCGACAAGAACGGCGGCGACCGCAGCCACGAAGGACGACTTGCTGAGGTGATC
>DASSIU010000129.1:0-6562 GCA_035691585.1 Sphingomicrobium sp.
CATCACCACCGCGTACCCCGCCAGCGCCCAGAAGATCGCTTGCCACGGCCCGATGGCGAGGATTGCAAGCCCGATGTTTGGCGCCAGCACCGGCATCAGCATGAAGACCATGAAAACCAGGCTCATCACCCGGGCCATCGCTTCGCGCTCGAACAGGTCGCGGACCATCGCCACGACCAGCACTCGGGTGACCGCGGCCGACGCACCCATCGCGAACCGCGACGCAATGAGCAGCGGGAAGCTCGCGGAAAATGCGCACAGCAGCGCGAAGCCGCCATAGAGGAGGACACCGGCGGCGAGGATCGGTTTGCGCCCGAACCGGTCGGCGAGCGGCCCCCACACGAGCTGGGTCGAGGCGAACCCGATGAAATAAGCGACGACGACAAGCTGCCGGTCGTTCTCGTTGGCGACGCGGAGCGAGCGGCCGATCGCCGGAAGGGCGGGGATCATCGCGTCGATCGCGAACGAGTTGAGCCCCATCAGCGCGGCGAGCATGACCGTCATCTCGCGCGTTCCGGGGCGCTTCACGCCGTCATGAGCCAGAGCGTCAAACATGGGACGCGCCTGCTGGCCGATTGCGCATGACCGTGCAACAGTGGCTGGCAAATAGTGGGGGATGAGATGATTCAGCGTCGCAGTTTTCTGACCGGTTCCGCCGCTCTTGCCGCCGCCATGTCGCTGCCATTCGACCGCGTCGCAGCAGCCGCCCGTGATGCTCTCGGGCCCGTTCGGCTCCCGCCGCCGATCAGCCAGGCGGAGCGCCTGCAGCGCATTGCCGGCGCGCGGCAACTGATGCAGCGCAACGGCATCGGCGCGGTGATCGTCGAATCCGGATCGAGCCTCGATTATCTGACCGGGGTCCAGTGGCACCGCTCCGAGCGCCTGACCGCGGCGGTCATTCCGGCGCAGGGCGACCCGATCATCGTCACGCCCTTCTTCGAGCGGCCATCGGTGGCCGAGACGCTGGCCATCCCCGCCGAAATCCGAACCTGGAACGAGGATGAGGAGCCGCTTAAGCTGGTCGGCGATTTTCTGCGCGAACGCGGCGTGGCGGCAGAGCCGGTCGGGTTCGAGGAGACCGACCGCTACTTCATCGTCGACCGACTGGGGCGGCAGCTGCCCGGACTGAAATCGGTGAGCGCCAACCCAGTCGTCCGCGCGTTGCGGCTGATCAAGTCGCCGGCTGAGCTGGCGCTGATGCAGGCGGCCAATGACATCACCATCAGGGCTATGCGGCACGCGGCGAAAGCAACCCGCCCGGGAATGACGCCCACCGACTTCAGCACGGCAATCGATTCCGCGACGGCCGCGCTTGGTGGAAGCCCGGAGTTCTCCCTCGTGCTTATCGACGAGGCCTCCGCGCTTCCCCACGGCTCGAAAAAGCCGCAGCTGGTCAAGCGCGGAAGCACAATCCTGTTCGACTGCGGCTGCACCGTCCACGGCTACCAGTCGGACATTTCGCGGACGTTTGTGTATGGGGGCCCGCCGACCGCGGAGCAGCGCAAGGTCTGGAACCAGGTGCACGAGGGGCAGCAGATCGCGATCCGGGCGGCGAAGATCGGCGCTCCCTGCGGAAGCGTCGACGATGCGGTCCGCGCCGCATATACCAGCTGGGGCTATGGTCCCGGCTACAAGCTTCCGGGCCTGCCTCACCGGACCGGCCATGGGATCGGCATGGACGGGCACGAGCCCGCCTATCTCGTCCACGGCGACATGACTCCACTCGCGCCAGGCATGTGCTTTTCCGACGAGCCTGGAATCTACATTCCGGGCAAGTTCGGGGTTCGCCTCGAGGATTGCTGGACCATGACTCCGAACGGACCGCGATTCTTCACTCAGCCGCCGCCGAGCATCGACCAGCCGTTCGGCTGATTCACCTCTCAGAAATGGTCGTGAATCTTACCCGTCGGCTGGACATGCGCAGGCGCAGGTTCCGGAAGAATGTCGGGTGAGCGCTCGGTGTTGAGGCTTCCCTCGAACCGCGCGACGACGCTCGAGGCCACCGCATTGCCGACGACGTTGGTTGCCGAGCGCCCCATATCGAGGAAATGATCGACGGCGAGGATCAGCAGCAGCCCCGCCTCGGGGATCCGGAACATCGGCATGATCGCAGCGATCACCACCAGGCTCGCGCGCGGGACGCCGGCCATGCCCTTGGATGTCACCATCAGCACCAGCAGCATGGTGACCTCCTGCCCGAGCGTCAGGTGAATGCCATAGGCCTGCGCGATGAAGATGGTCGCGAAGGTCATGTACATCATCGAACCGTCGAGGTTGAACGAATAGCCGAGCGGCAGGACGAAGCTTGCGATACGCGCCGGGACTCCGAACCGGTCGAGCGCTTCGAGCGTGCGTGGGTAGGCCGCCTCCGATGAAGCTGTCGAGAAAGCCAGCACCACGGGATCGCGGATATAGCGGACGAGGTGGCGTGTCCTCGGCCCGACGATCAGGAAGCAGACGCCGACCAGCAATCCCCACAGGATGATGAGACCGATGTAAAAGCTGCCGACGAACTTCCCCAAGGTCTCGATGATCTGCGGGCCGCGCTCCGCGAGCGCGCTGGCGACCGCGGTGAACACCGCGAACGGGGCGAAGCGCATCACGTAATTGGTCACTTGAAGCATGACCTGGACCAGCGCCTCGACTCCCCGGACGATCGGTCGACCGCGCTCGCCGATGGCGGTCAGGGCGATTCCGAAGAACAGGGAGAAGATGACGATGGGCAGGATTTCGTTGGTGCTCATCGCCTCGAAGATCGACTGGGGCACGACGTGCGAGACGAAGTCCTTGAGGTTGAACACGGCCGTCGCCACGCCACTCGCCGCCGTCGCGGCTGGGAGCGGCAGGTTGAGCCCGACCCCAGGGTGCAGCAGCGTGACGAGGATCAGGCCAAGCGTCAGCGACACGAGGCTTGCGAGAATGAACCACAGTAGCGAGCGCATCCCGACCCGTCCGAGGGCGGCGACGTCGCCCATGTGCGCGATGCCGGCGACTAGGGTCGAGAAGACCAATGGCGCGATGATCATCTTGATCAGGCGCAGGAACAGCGCGGTGACGATGCTGAGATAGTCGGCAATGGATTTCAGATGTGCGGTGCTGGCGGCCGTTCCGTCATCGATTGCAGCATTGATCGCCCAGCCCGCAATAATTCCGAGCACCAGCGCGATCAGGATGTAGCGGGTGAGTTTGGTGGCCATGGTTCCCCTTCGTCGCGCGACCCAAGCCGCAGGTTCAGTCCGCGTCAAGCGCTTCACAGCCGTCGGCGGGATGGCTAGGGCGCTCGGCATGGCAGCGGACAACCCTTCACCGGTCAGCGTCCTCGAGTTCGGTCGCGCGATCCTTCACGACGAGGCTCGGGCCCTCGATGCACTCGCGGATAGCCTGGGTGAGCCGTTCGAGCAGGCCGTGAACCTGATCCTCGCGTGCGGGGGCAAGCTGATCGTCAGCGGGCTCGGCAAATCGGGGCATGTCGGACGAAAAATCGCGGCGACTTTTGCCTCCACCGGCACGACCGCGGCGTTCCTTCACTTGGCGGAAGCGATTCACGGCGATTTGGGAATGGCGTCGCGCGGCGATGTCGCGATCCTCATTTCACAGAGCGGCGAGACGGCGGAGCTCGAGGCGGTGATCGACCACTTCGACCATGCGCAAATCCCGATCATCGCGATCACCGGCCATTCGGGGACGATGCTCGCCGAGGCGGCTACCGCGGCACTCGTTTTGCCACACTGGGCCGAAGTGGGACCGGAGTCCGTGGCGCCGACGACCTCGACGACGATGACTCTGGCGCTTGGCGATGCGCTGGCGATGACGGTGATGCGGCAGAAGGGGATTACCCGCACGGATTTCGGCCGCCTCCATCCGGGCGGAGCGCTGGGTACCCGGCTTCGGCCCGTGCGACGGTTGATGCATGGCGGCAAGGCGCTGCCGCTTACGCGCGACGACAGCTCGATGCACGACGCGGTCGTCGAAATGTCGCAGAAGCGATTAGGGGTGGTCGGAGTGACTGACGCCGCGGGCTATCTCGTCGGAGTGATCACTGACGGCGACCTTCGCCGCAATATCGAGCGCGGTCTCGATCATCCCGCCGCCGAGTTCATGACTCGGGATCCCAAGACTGTCGGCGCAGACAATCTCATCGATGAGGCACTTGCCCTGTTCGATGAGTACAAGATCACGGCTTTGTTCGTCATCGAGGATGATGGAACCGGCAAGAGGCCGGTCGGAGTGCTCCATATCCACGATTGCCCGGCCGGGCGGTGAACAGCGTCATCCTGATCCCGGCGCGCTATCAATCGTCGCGTTATCCCGGGAAGCCGCTGGTTGAATTGAGGGGCGTGAATGGGGACTCCAAGCCGCTGATCCAGCGAAGCGTCGAGGCTGCGCGCAGGGTCGCTGGGATTTCCGGCGTGTTCGTCACTACCGATGATGAGCGGATCGCCGATGCTTGCAGCGCCTTTGGTGTCGGCGTGATCATGACCTCGCCCGATTGCCGCAATGGGACTGAGCGCTGCGCGGAGGCGATGGCCTCGCTGCACGATCCAGACCTGGTCATCAATTTCCAGGGCGATGCGCTGCTCACCCCTGCCGGGTTCGTCGAATCGCTGATCGCGCGGATGCGTGAGGACGGCGATGCGCTTGTCGCGACTCCGGCGATGCGTCTCCGGAGCGACGAGGTCCGCGCCTTGCAAGCTGAGGAAGCGGCTGGCCGGGTCGGAGGGACCAGCGTCGTCGCAGACACCCGGGGCTATGCGCTTTACTTTTCGAAGCGGCTGATCCCGCACGTCCCGGCAGGGGCTCTCGATGGACCGATGTCCCCTGTGCGGCTGCATGTCGGCGTCTATGCGTATCGCCCCGAAGCGCTCGATCGGTATGCGGCAACATCGGTGAGCGAGCTCGAAACGCTGGAGGGGCTCGAGCAGCTTCGTTTCCTGGCCGCGGGGGTGCCGATTGCGGTGGTGGACGTCCAAACGCCGCCGTTCGCGCTTCGGGAACTCAACAATCCGGAGGACGTCGAGCCGATCGAGCGGGCACTCGCGGACGCGGGCCTCGAGTGAGCTTTCTCGATACGCTCGACCCTAAATACCGGTTGATTCTGTGCGACGTGTGGGGCGTGGTCCACGACGGGGTGCGGCTGTATCCCGCTGCCGAGCAGCGGCTGCGAGAGTGGCGGGAGCAGGGTCGCTGCGTAGCACTCGTCACTAACGCGCCGCGTACCGCTGAAGCAGTTGAGCGCCAGCTGGAACGGATCGGCCTTCCCAGGGAAGCCTACGACTTCGTTGCGACCAGCGGCGAGGCGGGGATTGAGGCATTGAAAGTGCTCGAACGCCCAGTTGGCTTTATCGGGACGGCGGACGATCGCGAGATTCTCGAGGGAAGGGGCGTTCGGATCGCTGAAGACGACAGCTTCGCTGATCTGGCATGCACGGGTCTGAGGGAGCGCCCTTACGGCGATCCGACAAATTATCGTACTGAACTTGAGCGTCTGGTTGCCCGCGATGTTCGGATGCACTGCCTCAATCCCGATCGCGTCGTGGTCCGCGGCGGCGTGCCCGAAGCCTGTGCCGGTGCCATTGCCGACCTCTACGAGGGACTCGGGGGCCGAGTTATCTGGTACGGAAAGCCGCATCCGGCGATATACCGGCACGCGTTGCATCGAGCGGGCGACCCGCCGAACGACGAGGTTCTGGCTATCGGTGACGGCCTTCAAACGGATATATTAGGCGCCGCGCGGATGGGCTTCGACGCGATTTTCGTCAGCGGTGGAATCCATGCCGGCGAACCATTCCCGGAGGATTTCGCCGAGCGGAATGACCTTGGAAACTGGGAACCCGTCGGAATAGTCGACGGTCTAGCCTGAGGATCGAGCAGGAAAGGACGGCAGCGTGAAGCCGACGGTGTTCGTTCAGGCCAATGCCTCTCAAATGCTCGGCGCACGCATTTCGGCGTACAGTTTCAAACGGAACAGCCATGATCCGGACAGCTTCGACGTTCGAATTATCAGCAGTGAAGAATTTCCACAGCTGATGCAGGTCGGGCAAACGATCCTTCGGGACGGGTTCGTGAGGGGCTGGGACCCGGACGACCTGCAAAGCTTCACGCCCCTGCGGTTCGCACCCCCGAGCCTGATGGGTTTCGACGGACGTGCGTTAGTCGTCGACCCAGATTGCTTCGCGGTGAGTGACGTTGCCGAATTGTTCGGCACCGACTTGGAGGGCAAGGCGATCGGCGCGGTCTGGCAGCGGCCGAGCACCGGCAAGGAGCCACGCTGGGCGTCGTCAGTGATGCTCCTCGATTGCGCCAAGCTCAGGCATTGGGAGTTCGATCGGCTGCTCAGCGGGCTGTTCGCACACGAATTCGACTATCTGCCGTGGAACCGGCTCGAGCTCGAGGATCCGAGAACGATCGGGAGGCTCGAGCCCAAGTGGAACTCGTTTGACGTGCTGACTCCCGAGACCGGGATTTTGCACACGACCCGTCGGCGCACTCAGCCTTGGAAGACCGGCTTGCCGGTCGACTACACCTTGCATGAGGCGAAGCGGTTCCGTTTCGCGAGCTCCAT
>DASSIU010000130.1:0-8650 GCA_035691585.1 Sphingomicrobium sp.
GCCTGGCGCTGCGCGTCATTGAAGTAAGCAGGAACGGTGATCACCGCCTGGGTGACGGTCTCGCCGAGATAGGCCTCGGCGGTCTCCTTCATCTTCTGGAGGATGAAGGCACTGATCTGCGACGGCGAATAATCCTTGCCGCCGGCCTGCACCCACGCATCGCCATTCGCGCCCTTGACGATCTTGTAGGGCACCAGCTCGGTGTCCTTCTTGGTGATCGGGTCGTCGAAGCGGCGGCCGATCAGGCGTTTGACCGCGAAAATCGTGTTGTCGGGGTTGGTGACCGCCTGGCGCTTCGCCGGCTGGCCGATCAAGCGCTCGCCATCCTTGGTGAAGGCGACGACCGAAGGAGTCGTGCGCGCGCCTTCTGAATTCTCGATGACCTTAGGCTTGCCGCCTTCCATGACGGCGACGCAGCTGTTGGTCGTGCCCAAGTCGATCCCAATGACCTTGGCCATGTTCTTTTACCTCTCTTCTACAGCCCCTCACTCGGCCCCGCTCAGGCGGCCGAAAACGCTGAATTGGTCGCGATATAGGTGACGCAAGTGCGACGACAAGGACTGCAGTAAGAGAGAGTTAACGGCGGATCATGGCATCGCCATGCCGCCGTTGACGTGCAGCGTCTGGCCGGTGACGTAGCCGGCTTCCTTTGAAGCGAGATAGACGCAGGCCGCGCCGATATCGTCGCCGCTGCCCATCTGTCCCGTGGGAATGCGCGACAATATGACCTCACGCTGCTGCTCATTGAGCGCATCGGTCATCGCCGAGGTCATAAATCCGGGAGCGACCGCGTTGACGGTGATCCCGCGGCTGGCGAGCTCCTGGGCAACCGCCTTGGTCATGCCGATCAGCGCGGCCTTGGAGGCGACGTAGTTCGCCTGCCCCGGGTTGCCGGTGATGCCGACCACGGACGTGATCGAGATGATCCGACCGAACCGCGCCTTCATCATTGGCCTCGCCGCCGCTCGCATCAGCCGGAACGCGGCTTCGAGGTTGATGCGGATGACGTCCTCGAACTCCTCGTCCTTCATCCGCATGAGCAGATTGTCGCGGGTGACGCCCGCATTGTTGACCAGGATGTCGAGCTTGCCACCGAGTGCCTCCACGGCCGAGGGCACGAGCTGGTCGACCGCCGCCCCATCGGAGAGGTTGCACGGAAGCGCGACGTGATCGCCGCCGAGACTCCCGCGGAACGCCTCAAGCTTGTCTGCATTGCTTCCCGAGACGGCCAGCCGCGCGCCCTGCCCGGCCAATGCCCTCGCAATGGAGCTGCCGAGCCCGCCGCTTGCGCCGGTGACGAGGGCGGTCATGCCCGAGAGGTCGAACATCCTATGCAATCTCCTTGGCCGCGGCTTCGACGTCCTCGATCGTCACCACGCTGGTGACCTTCGCGTCCGGAACGATTCGCTTAACCATCGAGCCGAGTACCTTGCCGCCGATCTCGACGAACTCGTCCACCCCGGCATCGAACATGTTGGCCACGCTCTCCCGCCAGCGGACCATGCCGGTGACCTGCTCGACCAGCTGGTTGCGGATGGTGTCCGGGTCGGTTGCCGGTTCGGCCGTGACATTCGCAAACAGCGGCACCCGGGGCGCCCGAACGATCACGTAGCTCAGGGCATCCGCCATCGCCTCGGCGGCGGGCTGCATCAGCGGACAGTGGAAGGGTGCCGAGACAGGCAGCGGGATCGCCCGCTTCGCCCCCATGTCCTTGGCAATCTGGATCGCGCGGTCGATCGCGCCCTTCGCGCCCGAAATAACCACCTGGCTCGGATCGTTGTCATTGGCGACGCTGCAGACTTCGCCCTCCGCCGCGGCATCCGCGATCTTCCGCGCGAGCGCGAGGTCAGCGCCGAGCAGCGCGGCCATCGCACCTTCACCGACGGGCACCGCTTCCTGCATCGCCTGCCCGCGCAGCCGCAGCAGCTTGGCGGTGGTCGGAAGATCAAATGAGCCGGCCGCGCAGAGCGCCGAATATTCCCCAAGCGAATGGCCAGCGACGAAGTCCGCGACATCGCTCAGCGGAACCCCCAAGGTACGCAAAACCGCAATCGAATGCGCCATGATCGCGGGCTGAGCATTTTCGGTGAGCTTCAGCTCATCCTCCGGCCCGTCTCGCATAAGGCGGAAGAGATTTTGGCCCAGAGCCTCATCGACCTCGTCAAAAACATCCCTGGCAGGTCGGCTCGCATCCGCGAGCGCCGCGCCCATGCCGACGGCCTGGCTGCCCTGTCCCGGAAAAATGAATGCGCGCATCACCGCCCCTGCTATGAACGGGGGCGCGGTTAGGCCGAGATCGGCCGAATGCCAAGCGCTGGGGGCACGATGGCAACGCCTGAGGGGAAGCAATCAATCGGGATCGTGATGACGAGCGCGATCGTCATCGGCACGATCATCGGCTCCGGAATCTTCCTGCTTCCGGTCAGCCTCGCGCCGTTGGGCGTCAACGCGCCAATTGCTTGGGTAATAAGCGGTGCCGGGGCCCTTTGCGTCGCGTTTGCATTGTCGCGCATCGTGCGTTCCGATGGAGGCGGCCTGCAGAGCTACATTGAGGCAGAGTTGGGGGCGACGGCCGGCTTCGTTGCTACATTCTCACTGTGGGTGTCCGGGTGGGCGGCCATGGCGTCCACCGCCGTTGCGGCCGCGGCGGCAATATCGTGGATCGTCCCTCAGCTCAGCGATCCCTGGTCGGTCGCGATGGTTGCGATCGCGACGACGGTCATTATCACCGCGATCAATCTGCGCGGCGTTCGGGCCGCGGGCGGATTTGCCGTCGTCACGGTCGCGCTCCGGATCTTGCCACTACTGGCAGTGATTGTCGCCGTCCTCGGGATGAAAGCCCACCACCAGCCCCTCGCACATCTCGCGCCCACGCCTATCACGACCGACAACCTTGCAACCGCTGTCACACTGACACTGTTCGCGATCCTCGGCTTCGAGACCGGCACCGCCCCGGTCGGCAAGGTGCGCAACCCCATGCGGACCATCCCCTTGGCACTGATGGCTGGGACTTCCTTCTGTGTCCTGCTGTATCTGCTCGGCAGTACATCGGTCAGCCTGATCCTGCCGCCTGAGGCGGCCGCGAAATCCCTCTCGCCTTATGCGGACGCGTTGAAGGCGAACTGGGGTGAGAGCGCGGCGCAGCTGGCGGCGATCGGTGTCGCCATTGCCGCTATCGGTGGCCTGAACAGCAATCTCGTATGCGGAGGCGAGCTTGGCTTTTCGATGGGCCTGCGCGGAGATTTTCCCGCCATCCTCGGTCGCGCAAATCGACGGAATGCTCCCGTGATCAGCCTGCTTCTTGCGTCGACCCTTACCATCGTCCTCGTGCTGGCCAACACCAGCGGCAGCACCGCCGAGCTGTTCATCTTCGTCAGCCTGCTGACGACCACCGCGACATTGATCGTCTACCTGGTTGGTGCGATGGCCGCCTTGCGCCGGCCCAACTCGCCCGCGGCCAAGGTCGCGATCGGCGCGAGTATCCTGTTTTCGCTATTCGCCTTCTACGGCGCCGGCCTGAAACCGAGTGTGTGGGGAATTGCGCTGGTGATCGCCGGACTAGCGATCCGCTGGTTTTGTCACCGGGTCAGCCGTTCGCGAAGCGGCTCCAGCCTGGCGGCGGAGGCGAGCTGAGCCGCGCCTCCGGAATGAGCTTCCTCAGCTTCTGCGCGAAGCTCCTGAGACACACCTCGCTCGTTCCCAGCGGGCCCGCCTTGTAGCTCGGGCTCTGCATGCCAAGCTGCACCCGGGTGATGAGCTCGGTATCCTCGGCATTGACCCGCCGGTTGATCCGCCAGTTGAGGTGCCTCGCGACCTTCATCTCTCTCCGCTCATCGGGGATCGCGTAGCTGATCTCCCGGATCACTGACTGCGCCCCGCTGACCGGAAGGAACTGCATGAAGTCCACCTGGTCCGGGTAGATGTCGAACGCCACGTTGGGGAACAGCTTGTAATAGAGCCACTTGCGCCGGTGGCTCTCCGGGAGATACTGAACCCGCGGAAGCAGCCGCTGATAGGCGCGCTCGGAAGGGTTCGCCGACTCCTTCTCCACCAGGTCGCCTTCCATTCGGTCGACATAGGTGTTGGCTTCGATCCGGTAATTGCGCCCGAACAACCGCGTCAGTCCTGGATGGCCGACGGGGATGTGCAGCCCGTCAGAGTAATTGTCCGCAATCGTCTTCCAGTTGAGGGCGCGCGGGCGAATGGTCACTCGGCCGATGACCCGAAGGTCCTCGAGCCGGTACGCCCCGATCTCGTGCTCGTAAGGCGCCATCATCTCGGCGACTGACGGCGCGCCAGGCTCCAGCGTCACGAACAGGAACCCGTGCCAATTCTCCAGAGCAATCGGAAACAGGCCGTGATCTTCCGTCACCAGGCCGGGATATTCATTGCGGTGCGGAACTCCGACCAGCCGGCCGTCCCGCGCGTAACTCCATGCGTGATAGGGGCAGGTCAGCACCTTGGCACACCCACCATTCCCATCCACCAGCCGTGAACCACGATGCCGGCAGACGTTGGCGAACGCGCGGGTCTCGCCATCGTCGCCGCGGATGACGATCACGCTTTCGCCAAGATATTCGAGGCTGCGCCACTCACCTGGTTCCGCAATCTCGCTCTCATGGCAGACGACCTGCGGGGCGGCGCGCAGAAATGCCTTTTTCTCCGCCTCGAAGAATTCGGGGTCGAAGTACAGCCAACCCGGCAGGCTCATCCCATCCAGCGGGTCAGGCGTCGGCCGGACCGACTTCAGCTGCGTGGCCATGGCCCGTCTCTGCCACGAGACGGGCGATGCCCGCAATCCGCGTCAGTATCCGCCGTGCGGGTTGAACTGCGCGTGGATGATCGTTCCGGACGGAAGCTGGCACTGGCCAAGGCCGCCGCCGGCCATGCCATAGCTCGGGCTCATCAATGTGAAGTGGCAGCGCATGAAGCCGCCTGGCCCCTGCAGATTGGCAAGGACCTGGCCGCTGTAGTGCGTGATGGTCTCCTCATCCGGTCCCCACGGTCCCCAGCCGCCCCAGCCCCAACCGAAACGGCCGAACGGTCGGTGCCAGCCGAAGCCGGCGCCCCACCCATACCACAGAGGACCATAGTCGCTGACACGGCTCTCCTGGGTGATCTGGAACATCGGGCCCTGGTAGACCTGGCCGTTGCTGAGCTGCGCGACCATCGTGCCGCGCGTCCCACCGGTTTCCGTCCAGGTGAATGTAGCGCCGACGCCACCGTTCGCCGAATATCCCGTTCCAACGCCGGTTGTCGTGCATCCGGCGACGGCGATGACCGCGAGCGAGACCGCTGCGGCTCTGATCGATGATGCAGTCATTGTGTCGCTCCTTTCGATCCTAAAACGAGGGAGCGGGGCCAACGGCTCCCACGGCTGAACCAAAGTTCATTAGTTTGTGGTGTCGGAGCGGCCGGAAGTTCATACGCTGACTTGCGCTTTCGACGTCCTTTTGCCATAGGCCCGGCCCGATGGGGTGCGAGCTTGCTCGTGCCCCAGTGTTTTTGAGAAGACAGCCGGAGGGGCGTGCCAATGGGGCACGTCAGCGATCGGCCAAGAGAGAGAAGCAAGACATGCCGCTCTACGAGCATGTTTTCCTCGCGCGCCAGGACCTGGCTCAAGCCCAGGTCGATGCGCTCGCGGAAAACGCCACCAAGATCATCGAAGACAATGACGGCAAGGTCGTGAAGACCGAGAATTGGGGTCTTCGGAGCCTCGCCTATCGCATCGCCAAGAACCGCAAGGCGCATTACGTCGCGCTCGACCTCGACGCGCCTGCGGCGGCGATTGCCGAGCTGGAACGCCAGTCGAACATCAACGAGGACGTCATCCGCTTCCTCACCATCCGCGTCGACGAACTCGAGAAGGGGCCGTCCGCGATGATGCGTCGTGGCGACAAGGATCGGGAGCGCCGGTCCGACCGCGGCGACCGCGACGACCGCCCAAGCTTCCGCGCCCGTGAAGAGGAGGTCGAATAATGGCCCGCGCGTTCTTTCGCCGCCGCAAGTCGTGCCCATTTTCGGGCAAGGATGCGCCGAAGATCGATTACAAGGACATCCGCCTGCTTCAGGGCTTCGTCTCCGAGCGTGGCAAGATCGTCCCGTCACGGATCACTGCGGTTTCGTCCAAGAAGCAGCGTGAGCTGGCGCGCGCCATCAAGCGGGCCCGCCACATCGGCCTGCTTCCCTACATCGTGAAGTAAGGAGAACGACCCATGGAAGTGATCCTGCTTGAACGCGTCGAGAAGCTCGGCGCCATTGGCGATGTGGTGAAGGTCAAGGACGGGTTCGCCCGAAACTACCTGCTGCCGCGTAAGAAGGCGCTCCGCGCCAACGAAGCCAACCGCAAGGTCTTCGAGACCAACCGCGCGCGCATCGAGGAAGAGAATGCCAACCGCCGCGGCGATGCCGAGAAGGCATCGAAGACGGTTGAGGGCAAGAATGTCCAGCTCATCCGCCAGGCGTCGAACACCGGCCAGCTCTATGGTTCAGTCAGCGCCCGCGACATCGCCGAAGCGCTCGACGCGGCCGGCGCGCACGTGGCCAAGAGCCAGGTCGTACTGGACCGCCCGATCAAGGCGATCGGCATGCACGAGGTGAAGATCGCACTTCACCCGGAGGTGGTCGTCACCGTCAAGGTGAACGTCGCCCGCTCTCCGGAAGAGGCCGATCTCCAGGCCCAGGGCGTCGACGTCATGGCGCAGATGTTCGAGCGCGATACCGCGGCATTCACCGAAGCTTATGACCCGAACGCCGAGCCCGGAGCGGTCGAGGCCGCGCCTGCCGAGTCGCCGGCGTCCGAGGACGAAGGCGAGCAGGCCTAGTCTCGGCACCTCGATCGTGCTTGCCCACAACCATCCGAGCGGCGACCCACGACCGAGCGACAGCGATCTCCATGCGACTCGACGCCTCGCGACGGCCGCTGCGGCGCTCGACTGCGCGGTGGTCGATCATCTCGTGTTCGGCAGGAATGAGTGCACGAGCCTGAGGCAGCTCGGCTACCTCTAGCCGGCGCAGGGCTTGATCTGGTCCGGCGCCGGGCGGGGCGCGGCGATGCGGAATGCCATGAAATAGACTTCCCCACCGCTGAGCACGCTGAATTTGACCGGCTTAAGCCCTAGCGCGCCAAGCTCACACTTCACTTGCGCAGGCGGGATGCCGTGTTGCCTGACCGGGCGATCCGAATCGACGACTACCACCAGCCCGTCCGGTTTCACGCCCTCGCGCAGATGCCACAGGAAGGCGTAGGGAGAGGCCACTTCATGATACATGTGGACGAGGAACACGCGATCGAACGAACCGGCGGGCAGCATTGGATTATCCGCGGTGCCGAGCTTCACCGCGACATTGTCGAGCCTCTCGCGCTGGATGCGATCGCTGAGCTGATCGTGAACTTCCGGGACGATGTCCTCTGCGAGCACGCGCCCCTTGGGACCCACCACCCGGGCGAGGCGAACAGTATAATAGCCCTCCCCAGCACCGACGTCCGCGACGGACATTCCGGGTTTAACTCCCGCAAGCTCCATGACCTGCTCGGCCTCGCCGGCGCGGTCGCGAGCATCCTCGGTCGAAAAGGTCCCGCCCACGATCGGCGCCACGTCACGATGGGCAGTCGGAAAACGGAGCTCGCTCGGCTGGGCTCGGCACCCGGCGAGGGCCAGCAGCGCGCCTGCAGCTAGCGTTCTACTCCACATCCTCGACCTCTACAGTCTCGCCGGTCACCCGCTGAGACAGGGCTGCGGCCATGAAGCGGTCGAGATCGCCGTCGAGGGTGTCGCTGGGCGAGGTCGATGTCACCCCCGTGCGCAGGTCTTTCACGAGTTGGTACGGCTGGAGCACGTAGGAACGGATCTGGTGCCCCCAGCCGATGTCAGTCTTCGCGGCATTGGCGGCAGTCGTCTCCGCTTCCCGCTTCTGCAGCTCAGCCTCGTACAGGCGCGCCTTCAACTGTTTCATCGCCGAGGCGCGATTCTTGTGCTGCGAGCGCTCGTTCTGGCACGCGACCACAATGCCCGTCGGGATATGGGTGATCCGAACCGCGCTGTCGGTGGTGTTGACGTGCTGCCCGCCTGCGCCCGAGGCACGGTAGGTGTCGATCCTGAGATCCTTCTCTTCGACTTGCACGTCGATATCGTCGTCGACCTCGGGATAAACCCACACGCTCGAGAAGCTGGTGTGGCGGCGGGCGTTGGCGTCATACGGGCTGATGCGCACGAGGCGGTGAACCCCGCTCTCGACCTTCAGATTACCGTAGGCATTCTCGCCCTTGATCAGCAGCGTGGCCGACTTGATTCCCGCCTGCTCGCCCGAATGGTGGTCGATCAGCTCGACCTTCATGCCGTGCCGCTCGGCCCAGCGGGTGTACATCCGCTCGAGCATCTGAGCCCAGTCCTGGCTTTCGGTGCCCCCCGCGCCCGCATTGATCTCGACATAGGCGTTATTGACGTCGGCTTCTCCGGCAAGCAGCGCTGCGACCTTGTCGCGGTCGGCGCGATCGGCCAGCTCGGCAAGGTTCCTGATCCCATCCTCGACAAGATCGCTATCGCCCTCGCTCTCGGCGAGCTCGATCAGTTCCGACGTCTCCGCCAGCTCGCGCTCAAGCGTTCGGGTCGCGCCGATCGCGTCCTCCAGCCGCCGCCGCTCGCGCATC
>DASSIU010000131.1:0-11946 GCA_035691585.1 Sphingomicrobium sp.
CACCGCGGCCGGCCGGGCGCGGCAAAGCGGATCGCAAGACGGCGGTGCACGAGCGGGCCGAGGAGCTCGGGATCGAGGTCAGGACGCCCAAGACCCTTCGCAGCGAGGAGGAGCAGGAGCGCTTTCGAGCCCTGCAAACCGACTTGGCGGTTGTCGCCGCCTACGGGCTCATCCTTCCAAAGCCGATCCTGGATGCACCGAAACTGGGCTGCATCAACATCCACGCCTCGCTCCTCCCCCGCTGGCGCGGCGCGGCGCCGATCCAGCGCGCGATTCTCGCCGGCGACGAGATCAGCGGCGTGACCTTGATGCAGATGGACGAAGGGCTCGACACCGGGCCGATGCTTGTCCGGCAGTCGCTCGATATCCGTGACAAGACCGCCGGCGAAGTCACGGAAGAAATGGCGAATCTGGGCGCGCGGATGCTCATCGGATGGCTCTCCGAACCGACTCCGCCCGAACCGCAGCCGATTGCCGGCGCGACCTACGCGTCCAAGGTCGACAAGACCGAGGCGCGCATCGATTGGACGCATCCGGCACCAGAAATCGAGCGGCAGGTCCGCGCCTTCAATCCGGTCCCCGGCGCGTGGTTCGAAGCGAACGGCGAGCGGATCAAGCTCCTCGAGGCGGCAGCCGGGGGGGACACCTCCGGGAAGCCGGGCGAGGTCGTCGACGACAGCCTGATCATCGCGTGCGGATCCGGCCATATTCGCCCGCTCAAGGTGCAGCGCGCGGGCCGCTCACCAATGACCGCCGGCGAATTGCTGCGCGGCTTCCCGATCCCCAAGGGCTCGGTCCTTTCGTGACCCGCTGGAGGCTGACTGTCGAATATGACGGCGGCCCCTTCATGGGCTGGCAGCGGCAGGATCATGGCCCGTCGGTCCAGCAGACGCTCGAGGAAGCGCTCCGGAAGATGACCGGCGAGCAGAGCGCTTTCATCGCTGCCGGGCGGACCGACGCGGGCGTCCACGCGCTGGCGATGAGCACGCATGCCGACATCGAGCGCGACCTGACGGCGCACCGCCTGCGCGAGGGCCTCAATGCGCTCGTCCGGCCGAATCCGATCTCCGTGCTCTTGGTCGAGCCGGTCGCCGATGACTGGCACGCGCGCTTTTCCTGCGTGGGGCGGCGGTATCTCTATCGAATCCTCAATCGCCGCGCGCCGCCGGCTCTGGATCGAGGGCGCGTCTGGCACATTGCCATGCCGCTCGATGTCGAGGCGATGGGCGAAGGCGCGAGGCACCTCATCGGACGTCATGACTTCACCACCTTCCGCTCGGCACAGTGCCAGTCGGACAGCCCGGTGAAGACACTGGACCGGCTGAACGTCAGGAAGGTCGGCGAGGAGATTCACGTCACCGCCGCGGCGCGGAGCTTCCTTCACCACCAGGTCCGCTCGATGGTGGGCTGCCTGGCGCTGGTTGGCCGCGGTCAATGGAGCCCGGATGACATGCAAAAGGCATTGGAGGCGCGCGATCGGGCGGCACTCGGGTTCAACGCGCCGCCCCACGGGCTCTATTTCGTCGAGGCGACCTATCCTCCCCGAAACGGGGAGGTGGCTGCTCGAAGAGCTGACGGAGGGGTCGATTGCACCGCCTTCGGCCCCTCCACCAGCTTCGCTGGTCCCCCTCCCCGTTCCGGGGCGGATTAGATCAGCATTTCGCGGGCGGGGGGCCGAGTCTCCCACTCCTGCGGGCTTGCGGTGAGGCCATAGGCCCCGGCGCAGAAAACGGCGATCAGGTCGCCAACCTCGGCGCGCGGAAGACCGACCTCGTCGCCAAGCACGTCGAACGGTGTGCACAGGCACCCAGTGACGGTGACCTCTTCTTCCGCCGGTGCGCCAAATCGATTGGCGATCGCGATCGGATAGTTGGCGTGGCCGCGTTCGCCGAGGCTGCCGGTCGCGCCGATCAGATGATGCCCACCGCCGTCGGTCGTCAGGAACGTCCGCCCGCAGCTCTCGGTCCGATCAACGATACGGGTGAGGTACACGCCCGACTCAGCGACCAGCCAGCGGCCCAGCTCGATGCTGAAGCGCGTCGTCGCGAGCAAGGCTGGCGAGTTGCAGAGGGTTTCAGTCAATCCCGTCGCGACCCGATCGATGTCGAGCGGCTTGTCGCCCGGCCCGCAGGGCACGTCGAAGCCGCTGCCGAGGTTGAGCTCGAGAACCGGCAAGCCAATCCGATCTGCGATCTCGCCGGCATGATCGACCATCAGGCGATGCACCTCGACGAGCGCCTCGGCGTCGAGGCATTGCGCACCGGCGAACATGTGGAGGCCGCGCCAGTCCGCCCCAGCCTCGAGAAGTCCGGCGACGACGTCCGGCACGCGCTCCGCGTCGACACCGAACGGACTGGCCGAGCAGACCAGGGTTACGCGTCCTCCCTCGATCGTGAATTGCGGAGTGACTCGGACGGAAATTTTGGGTTGCAACCCGACCCTTTGCCCGGCGCCAATCGCCCGGGCTGCTTCGCCCTCGCTTTCGACGCTGATCGTCGCGGCCATCTTGATCGCAGCCTCGAGCTCATTGTCGAGCTTGGCGGGGCCCGCGAAATTCATCGGGATTCCAGCCAGCTTGGCCGCCTGGAGCCGCTTCATCTCGCCAAGGGACACGATTCGAAAGCCATCGACATACCTGCCGAGAAATTCGAGCAGTGGCTGGTAAGGGTTTGCAGTGACTGAATAATGCAGTGCCACGCCATCGGCCATCGCGCCCTTGAAGCGCGCGACCTGGGCCCCGACGATGTTGTTGTCATAGACGAACAGCGGCGTACCGCCGGCTTCAGCGACCAGCTCTTCCGCGGGGAATCCGCCGATCAGCAATTGCCCCGCGTCGGAGGCGGGGAAATATGGCGGGATCGGTCCGGTCGGCTTCAACTCACGAGTCCCCCCTAACTCTTCCAGGCGATTTGCACGAAGATCGAGCTCCGGCCGCGCTAAAGCCTTCGTGGATCGATGACCACGTGTTTAATCATCCTACGATTCCATGTGTAGGTGATGTGCACCAGACCATCGGAAGTCTGGATGACGGCCGGGTACGAAAAACCTTTGTCTCCGAAAACATCGAGCTGCTGATCGCGCGTCGGCGCCGATGTCTGGATGATCGAAACAGCCGCATCGTGCGGCTCATCTTCGAGGGTAAGCACGTGTTTCCATTTGAGACCGTCGCGTGAAATAGCCACATCGAGCGGAAAACGATCGCCATGGCCTGACCAGTTCGGCAGGTGTGCCGAATGATTGTAAACTAGCAGAATGCGACCGTCGGCCAGCGTAACAGCATCGATGCCTGAATTTGGATTCGGGAGTTCGGTCGCCGCAAGCGGTGTCCAAGTGCGACCACCGTCGGTTGACCATGTCATTGCAATGACGCCCTGCTTGGTCCGGCAGAGCGCTTCGATTTGTCCGTGAGGCAAGAGCAGGATTGTCGGCTGTATTGCATCGAAACCGGCTCCCTGATTTACGGGGCCGATCAATTGCCAGGATTGTCCGGCATCTCGCGACAATTCAAAATGTACGCGCCATTCCGTCTCGGAACCCGCCAGCCATGTTCCGTCAGGCAGCGACACGAGCTTGTCCTTGCTCGGGCCGAGCACGCCATCAGGTAGACGGCGCGGCTCGCTCCATGTTCGACCGCCGTCAATTGAGCTGATCACCATGCCCCACCAGTGCGCCGAGGGCCCGACCTTGTAGAACAGAAACAACGGTCCGTGCGGCTGCTGGAACAGCACTGGATTCCATGCCTCATATCGCTTGCCGTCAGGCTGAAGCCCGTTCGCCACCTCTACCGCTCGGGTCCAGTGACGGCTTGTCTTGCGAGCAAGCCAGATGCTCACGTCCGAATGGCCTTCGGCACTTCCCCCGAACCACGCGGCCACGAGAGCTTCCGAGCTCGTCTGCGCGATGGTTGAGGCGTGGGAGGTATGATACGGCGGATTGGGATTAATGAATTCCGAAACGATTACCGGCGATCTGCCGAGTGACCGCTGAGCCTGGTCAGTAGCCGTGAAGTTGCGGGGTTGAACTGGCGCACGGGCGTGTGCGGCCAGCGCAAGACCGATCAGTGCCGCCGAGCCGAGGCTGATCGTGAGAGGTCTGAGCAATCGCCGCTTGGCTCCTGATTTCACAGCTTGCCCCCGTCGCCACGAGGAGGAATTATTCCGCTGCTATCGCTTCATATTCCTGCGCGGCGAGATATTTTTCCGCGTCGAGCGCGGCCATGCAACCGGTGCCGGCCGCGGTCACCGCCTGGCGGTAGATCTTGTCCATGACGTCGCCGCAGGCGAACACGCCCGCGACATTGGTGCGGGTGGTGCCGGGTTCGACGATGATATAGCCCTCGTCGTCGAGCTTCAGCTGTCCCTTGAACAGCTCGGTCGCCGGCTGGTGGCCGATGGCGACGAACGCGCCTTCGACCTCGACGCGGCTGACCTCGCCGGTCAGCTTGTTGCGGATATCGAGGCCG
Organism: Sphingomicrobium sp.; assembly: GCA_035691585.1. GTDB lineage: Bacteria > Pseudomonadota > Alphaproteobacteria > Sphingomonadales > Sphingomonadaceae > Sphingomicrobium. Next base: position 4,463 of record DASSIU010000131.1, read on the forward strand.
ATCAGCGCTTCGGGTTCGCCGCCGCCGACGAACTCGACCACCTCGCTGTCCCAGATGACATTGATGCGGTCGTTGGCGAACAGCCGGTCCTGCAGGATCTTCTCGGCACGAAGCGAATCGCGGCGGTGAATCAAGGTGACGTCATGGCTGTGGTTGGTGAGGTACAGCGCCTCCTCGACCGCGGTGTTGCCGCCGCCGATCACCGCGACCTTCTTGCCGCGGTAGAAGAAGCCGTCGCAGGTCGCGCAGGCAGAGGCGCCCCTGCCCTTCATATGCTCCTCCGACGGGAGGTTGAGCCACTTGGCCTGGGCGCCGGTCGCGATCACGAGCGCGTCGGCGAAATATTGCTTGCCGCTATCGCCCGTTAGCCGAAACGGCCGGCGCGCGAGATCGACCTCGGTGACATGATCCCACTCGATCTTCGTCCCGACATGCTCGGCCTGCGCCTGCATTTCCTCCATCAGCCAGGGGCCCTGGATGACGTCCCGGAAGCCGGGATAATTTTCGACGTCGGTGGTTGTCGTAAGCTGGCCGCCGGGCTGGATGCCCTGGATCACGATCGGGCTGAGCCCCGCGCGCGCGGCATAGATCGCAGCCGTGTAGCCGGCGGGCCCGGAGCCCAGAACCGCGAGGCGGGTCGAAACGCTGTTCGTCATGCCAAGCATCTAGGGCGCGTTACCGCGCCCCGCAACGCTTGGCATGCACCGCGATACTAGACCGCTCGTCGTCCCGCGACGAAGTTCCAGATCAGCACGATGATGCCGATCACCAGCAGGATATGGATCAGGCCACCGGCCACGTGAAAGGCGAAGAAACCAAGCGCCCACAGGATGAGCAGGATGATTGCGATCGTCAGAAGCATGCGTTTTCCTCCCTGATTTTTCCAGGAACGCATGCGTAACAGTCTAATCGTGCCCCTGTTCCGTCCTGACTCTCGTCATGCCGGGCTTGACCCGGCATCCATCTTCTTCTTCCGCGTACCGGTTGAAATGGAGAAAACTCCCTGCGTCTATCTGCTCGCAAGCGCCTTTCACGGGACGCTCTACACTGGCGTGACCTCCAATCTGCTCGGGAGAATCTATCAGCACCGCGAAGAGGTCACCCGCGGTTTCACATCCCGATATGGAGTGAAACGGCTTGTATGGTTTGAAGTCCATGAAACAATGGACAGCGCCATCCGCCGCGAGAAATCGGTCAAACGCTGGCCCCGAAAATGGAAAATCGCCCTCGTTGAGAAGAACAATCCGACTTGGCACGACCTTGCGGAAGACTTCGGCTTTGAGTCTCTGATCAAAAAGGTGGACCCCGGCTCAAGGCCGGGGTGACGAATTCAGACCAGCCTGCTCTGCTTGACCGCGGCGCCGATGAACCCGGCGAACAAAGGGTGCGGTTCGAATGGGCGGCTCTTGAGCTCCGGGTGGAACTGGACTCCGATAAACCAGGGATGGTCGGGCCGCTCGACGATCTCGGGCAGCTGGTCGTCGGGCGACATCCCCGAGAAGATCAGCCCGGCCCCCTCGAGCGCGCCGCGATAGTGGACGTTGACCTCGTAGCGGTGGCGGTGGCGCTCGCTGATTGAGTCGGTGCCGTAGATCGAGCGAACGACGCTGTTGCCGTCGAGCTTGGCCGGATAGGCGCCAAGCCGCATCGTGCCGCCAAGATCGCCGCCGGCCGCCCGCTTCTGCAGCCCCTCCTCGCTCATCCATTCGGTGATCATCCCGACGACCGGCTCGGCGGTCTCGCCGAACTCGGTGGTCGACGCCCCGCTGATCCCCGCCTGGTTCCGCGCCGCTTCGATGCACGCCATCTGCATGCCGAGGCAGATGCCGAAGAACGGGATCTCCCGCTCCCGGGCGAACTTGACCGAGGCAATCTTGCCTTCGCTGCCGCGCTCGCCGAAGCCGCCCGGGACGAGAATGCCATGGAGCGGCTCGAGCTCGCCGGTAATCTCCGCGTCGGGTTGCTCGAACAGCTCGGCGTCCAGCCACTGGATGTTGACCTTGACGCGATTAGCGATTCCGCCGTGGACCAGCGCCTCGCGCAGGCTCTTGTACGCGTCGGGAAGCCCGACATATTTGCCGACAACCCCGATCGTCACCTCGCTCTCATAATGGTCGATGCGATCCATGATCTCGTTCCATCGGGCGAGATCGGGCTGCGGGGCATTCTTGATGCCGAAGGCGTAGAGGACTTCGTCGTCCAGTCCGGCCTCGTGATACTGAAGCGGCACGTCGTAGATGTTGCGAGCGTCGAGCGCGGGGATGACCGCGGACTTTCGAACGTTGCAGAACAACGCGATCTTTTCGCGTTCGGCCTCCGGTAGCGGCCGGTCGGAGCGGCAGAGCAGAACCTCGGGCTGAACGCCCAGGCTCGACAGTTCGCGCACCGACTGCTGCGTCGGCTTGGTCTTGAGCTCGCCCGCCGCGGCAATCCAGGGCACCAGCGTCGTATGAACGCTGACCGTCTGATCGCGGCCGAGGTCGTTCCTCAGCTGCCGGATGGCTTCGATGAAGGGCAGGCTCTCGATGTCGCCCACCGTTCCGCCGATCTCGCAGATGACGAAGTCGCAGCTGTCGGTGTCGGCGAGAGCGAATTCCTTGATCGCGTTGGTGACGTGGGGGATCACCTGGACGGTCGCGCCGAGATAATCGCCGCGCCGCTCCTTGGCGATGATGTCGCGATAGATTCGGCCCGTGGTGATATTGTCGCTCTGGCGAGAGCTCACTCCGGTGAATCGCTCGTAATGGCCAAGATCGAGGTCGGTCTCCGCGCCGTCGTCGGTCACATAGACTTCGCCATGCTGGTACGGAGACATCGTCCCGGGATCGACGTTCAGATACGGATCGAACTTCCGGATCCGGACCTTGTAGCCGCGCGCCTGGAGCAGCGCCCCAAGCGACGCCGAAAGAAGACCTTTCCCAAGCGATGAAACCACGCCGCCGGTGACGAATATGAACCGCGCCATGGGAGTTGAGGCTTAGGGGGACAAACGCCGCGGGCGCAACCCGGCTGTGAAAAAAAGTTCGAAGGCTGCCCTTTACTGGGCGAGCGGGACGGCCGGCGCCTGCTGGTTCTGCTGCGGGCTGGCCGGTTGCGCCGGAGTGGGCTGCACTGGAGCCGGCTGCGTCTGCTGAAGCGGCGAGGTTCCGGTCTTGCCGGCGAGGGAAGTGTCGATCTTGGTCGGCGTCCGGGTCGCTCCGGCGATCGCCGCCATGACGATCGACAGGATGATGAACAATGCGCCGAGGACAGCCGTCGAGCGAGTCAGGAAATCGGCCGCGCCGCGCGCCGTCATGAAGCCCGACGAGCTGCCGCCGACGCCAAGTCCGCCGCCCTCCGACCGCTGCATCAGAATCACGCCGACAAGCGAGCCGGCGATTAGCGTTTGAACGATCAGGAGGAAGGCGAACATCTGGGGCTTTCCAAAAAGGAGGATGCGCGGCGCGACTTAGTCGGCGCCGCGCATCCTTTCAACCGCGCTTACTTGCCGGTGCTCGGCGAAGAAGCTCCGCCATTGACGAGGGCATCGAGCTGCTCGGCGGTATAGCCGATGGCGACGGTACCGTCGGCGTTGCCGCGAAGGCCGCTGCTCGGGACCTGGATCTTCTTGCCCGAGGTCAGAGCGATCGTGACCTTGTCATTGTCCACGGCTTCGATCTTGCCGACGGCGGCGCCGCCGGCGCCATTGACCGTCGCTCCGGCAACGATCGCCTTCTGCGAGGCCGCGGCACTCTCCTCGATCTTCGAATCGAGTTGAGCCTGCGTGAGGCCGAACAGCAGCTTGCCGTCGTGGAGCGTGAAGCTGGCCTTCGGCAGAAGCGCTTCGTGCTTGTCGGTCTTCACCAGAAGATTGTCACCCTGGATCGCGGTGACGGTGCCGACAGGCGCACCGGCCGTATCCACGATCTGCATACCGACACTCTGCGCGGCCGCGGGAGCGGCCAATGCAATGCCGAGAGCGGCAAAAGTACCAAGAATCAATCGCATATGTCCCTTCCTTAGTTGAATTGCACTTATTCCAGATTGATTGTGAGTCGAAACTGAATGCCCTTTTTACGAAGCGGCCGCGACGATCGGAATGAAATCGGCGGCCTTGAGGCTGGCGCCTCCGACCAGCGCGCCGTTCACATCGGCGATCGAGAAAATCTCGGCCGCATTGGAGGGTTTCACCGATCCGCCGTAGAGGATTCGGACTTTCCTTCCATCCGCGCCGAAACGATCCTCGAGCCGACGCCGAATCGCGGCATGCATTTCGGCGATTTCGCTCACCGTCGGGACCTTGCCGGTACCGATCGCCCAGATCGGCTCGTAAGCGATCGCCAGCTCCGCCTCGCCACCGATGCTATCCGGGAGAGAGCCGTCGAGCTGCGCGAGGACGGTTTGGACAGCGGCACCCCGCTCGCGAACCTCGAGGCTTTCTCCAATGCAAAGGATCACTCCAAGCCCAGCTGCCAGCGCGGCCTGTGCCTTCTCCTTGACGAGCTGGTCGGTCTCCCGCTGGGCCTCGCGGCGCTCCGAGTGGCCGACGATCGTGAGCGATGCCCCGGCGTCGAGCAGCATGACCGCTGACTCGCAGCCGGTGTGCGCGCCCTTCTCGGCGTGGTGGACGTCCTGCCCGCCGATCGCGAAGTCGGGAACTGCCCGCGCCGCTCGCTCGATGAGGATTGCGGGCACGCAAAGCGCGACGTCGACCGCGGGATAGGCGCGGGACTGGTCGGCGATCTGCCGGATTTCGTCCAGGTCGCGGGACAACCCGTGCATCTTCCAATTGCCGGCAACCAGCTTCCGCAACATCGTCCCTCGCGCTTGTTTGCGGCCCCGTAGCGGCGCGGCTTGATGCACGCCAGCCCGAACCCTAAAGCGGCGCTTCCTTTTCCACGTGGGTAGCCAGCCAGCCCGATGCTTTCCTTCTTCCGCCGCGTATCCCAATCCAAGATCGGCACCGGAATCATGGTGTTCGTGGTGGTCGCCATCATGGGCGGCTTCGCGCTTGCCGACCTCTCCAACTTCGGCACCGGCAACCTCAACTTCGGCATGAGCAGCGGAACGCTGGCCAAGGTCGGCGACCAGGAAGTCACCGAGCGCGAACTCAGCGACCAGATGCAGCGCCGGCTGCAGCAGGTTCGGCAGCAGCGGCCTGAAGCCGACTATGCCAGCATCATCGGCGACCTGAACGGCGTGCTCGACGGGCTGGTCGACGACCGGACGCTGAAGGCGTTCGCCGACAAGTTCGGTTTCCCACTGTCCAAGCGGCTCGTCGATGCCGAGATCGCGCAGATCCCCGCCGCGAAGGGATTGAACGGTCAATTCAGCGAACAGGCGTATCAGGCCTTCCTTGTCCAGCAGCACCTCAGCGACCCGGAAGTTCGCGACATCCTCGCCGGAGGGCTCCTCCAGCGGCTGCTGCTGACTCCGATCGCCGCCAATGCGCGGATCTCGATCGGAATGGCGACGCCTTACGCCTCGATGATGCTCGAGGCGCGCGAAGGTGAGGCCGCCATCATCCCGGCCGATGCGTTCAAGGCCGGGCTCAAGCCGACCGACGCCCAGGTCCAGCAATTCTATACGGCGAATCGCGCCCGCTACATGATTCCCGAGCAGCGCGTGCTTCGGATCGCCCGAATCGGGCCGGAGCAGGTCGCCAATGTGACGGCCTCTGACCAGGAGGTCACCGCTTATTACAACCAGAACAAGGCGAGCTACGCGCCAAGCGACACACGTTCGCTGAGCCAGGTCGTGGTCCAGGACCAGGCCGCGGCCAACGCCATCGCGCAACGAGCGAAAGCTGGCGCCAGCCTCGCCGACGCGGCCAAGCCGGCAGGTCCCAACGCCGCGGTGACATCGCTCAAGGACCAGACTCGGCAGGCTTACGCCGGAGTCGCTGGCGACGCTGCCGCCAACGCCGTGTTCGGGGCGGCACAGGGTGCGGTGATCGGCCCGCTCAAGACCGATTTCGGCTGGGCTGTCGTCAAAGTGGATTCGATCAAGTCAGGCGGCGGAAGGACGCTGGAGCAGGCGCGCGCCGAGATCGCGGCCAAGATCACCGCCGACAAGCGCAAGTCGGCGATCGAGGACATGGTCGACAAGGTCCAGAACGCCCTCGACGGTGGAAGCAACTTCACCGAAGCGGTCGGCGCGGCGAAGCTGCCGGTGACGACCACGCTGCTGATCACGGCCAACGGAACGTCACGGGCCGACAGCGCGTACAAGCTTCTGCCCGAGCTCGCGCCGGTGCTGAAGACCGGCTTCGACATTGGACCGAGCGATCCGCCCGAAGTCGTAACATTGACCGGCGATGCCGGTTACGCGGTCGTCTCTCCGGGCGAGGTCGTCCCCGCCGCTCCGGCGCCGCTTGCGAGTATCCGCGACCAGGTCGCGAACGACTGGATCAACGACCAGGCGATGCAGCGAGCCCGCTCCGCGGCCGCGCAGATTGCCGCCAAGGCGACGGGCAATGTCTCGCTCGCCGACGCGATGAAGGGCATCGCCGCTACGCTCCCCCCTGCCCGGCCAATCGCTGCCCGTCGCATCCAAGTGGACGACTCCCAAGGCAATGTGCCGCCAGCTCTCAAGATCTTGTTCACGGTCGGCGCCGGCAAGAGCAAGATGGCGCCGAACCCGCAAGGAGGCGGCTATTTCGTGGTGAAGGTGAACAAGATCACGCCCGGCAATGCCCTGATGTCGCCGGGACTCATCGGCCAGGTGGAGAACGAACTCAATCAGGCGACGTCGCAGGATTATGCGCAGCAATTCGTCGCGGACCTGAAGCGGCAGCTGAAAGCCAAGCGCAATGAAAGCGCAATTGCCGCATTCCGGACCAGGCTACTCACCAACGGCGGTTGAGCCACCGCTTGACGCCGCCTTGTTTGTTGCCTAAAAGTTCCCCGTTCGTTCCGTTCGGGGAGGCCGCCGATGCTAACCGCGAAGCAGCGTGAGTTGCTGCTCTTCATCGACAATCGACTGAAGGAGAGCGGCATCAGCCCGAGCTTCGACGAGATGCGCGAGGCGCTCGAGCTCAAGTCCAAGTCCGGCGTTCACCGTCTCATCTCCGCCCTCGAGGAGCGGGGTTTCATCCGCCGCCTGCCCAACAGAGCGCGGGCGCTCGAAGTGACGAAATTGCCGGAAGGCCGCCAGACGGCGACAGTCACCCCGATCCGGCCTGTGACCACCGCGCCCGCGAACGACACGATGGAAATCCCGCTCCACGGACGGATTGCCGCGGGTACGCCGATCGAAGCGCTGCAGGGCACCGAGAGTTTCGCAGTGCCCGCCGCGTTGCTTGGAGCCGGCGAGCATTATGCACTGGAGGTCTCGGGCGATTCGATGGTCGACGAAGGCATCCTCGACGGCGACTTCGCGCTGATCCGCAAGGCCGACACGGCCTATGACGGGGAAATCGTGGTGGCGCTGATCGACAATGAGGAGGCGACGCTCAAGACGTTCCGCCGCGAAGGCAGCATGATCCGGCTCGATCCCGCCAACCG
>DASSIU010000132.1:0-6218 GCA_035691585.1 Sphingomicrobium sp.
TCCTGGCCGTTCCAGCCCTGGAAGTAGCGCGCATAGGCCTCGGACGCACCAAGCGTCGGGCACAGCGCGATGCCCTTGTCGTGCATCAGCTTGAACACCTCGGGGGTGCCGCCATAGCCGTGCTCGATCGTGTCGACGCCCGCGACCGCCGCGCGGCGCATCCCTTCGGCGGTCGTCGCGTGAGCAGCGGCGAGGCGGCCTGCGTCGTGAGCGACCGCGACACCCGCAGCCATCTCCGCCTCGGTCATGGTCGGCCGGCTCGGCTCGCCGGGGAGGTAGTGGTAGTCGGCGTACATCTTGATGACGTCCGCCCCCGCCGCGATCTGGTCTCGGGCAGCCCGCGTCATCTCGTCCGCGCCGCTGATCTCTTCGGCGCCCTGCGGAATCGCTACGCCGGGCTCGAAGCCCTTCGGGCCGTAGGCGCCGCGCGCCACATTGGCCTTGGTCGCAACGAGCAGGCGAGGGCCCGGCACGATGCCCTGATTGATCGCCTGCTTGAGGCCGACGTCGGCATACCCCGCACCCTCGGTGCCCAGGTCGCGCTCGGTGGTGAAGCCGGCGTCGAGCGTGCGCTGGGCATGGACCACGGCGCGTGCAGTGCGCAGTGCCAGCGGTTCATGCAGTACCTGATCGTCCCACTTCGTCTCGTTGTACGGGTGCAGGAACAGGTGCGAATGACCCTCGATCAGGCCGGGGGTGAGCGTCTCGCCTGGAAGATCGATGGTGCGCGCACCGGCGGGCGCGGAGAGGTTCGGTCCCACCGCGGCGATCCTGTCGCCCTCGACCAGCACCGACCAGCCCTCGTGCGGCTGCGGGTTCACCCCGTCGAAGACTCTGGCGGGATGGAGAAGGACCGTGTCCGCAAGCGCTGGTGCGGCGGCGAGAACGGCCGCGAGGAAGGGGATCAGTCGGCGCATGGCTTCAGACTGTCATTGCGCGCGCGGGGAGTCGATAGTTGACTCGACGGCGGCAATCTGGAGGCCGAGCCTCCGCGTGACTCGCCCCGGGCCGTGATTTGGAGTAAAGACCAAGCCGAAAGCGGGGGCTCGACCGATGACCGCAATCACCTCTATCAACCGCAGGTTCCTGATCGCGGGGGCCGGTATTCTTGCCGTCGCCGCGGGCGTCTATGGGCTGGCGAGTTTCTCGCCCGCGCTCGGACCGATCGCGGGCAGCATCGCTCCGCAGCTGTACGTCGATTCCGTCGCGGGCGCGCAAATCCCGCTTCATGGTCCTTATGTGCTGGTCGATGCCGCTTCCGCTCGCCTGTACATGATCGACGATGGCCGCGTGCAGGATTCAATGCGAGTGATCGTCGGAAAGCCCGACACGCCGACCCCGGAGCTCAAGGACGTCATCAATTACGAGACGCTGAATCCCTATTGGCACGTCCCCGCCGACCTCACTCGCTCGCTGATCGCGGCGAACGTCCTGAAGCAGGGGCCCGCCTACCTTTCCGCGCACGGTTACGAGGTCGTGTCAGCGTTTGCCAAGGAAGCCCAGGTCATTCCGCCGGACAGAGTCGATTGGAAAGCCGTCGCCGCCGGCACTCAACAGATTTTCGTTCGCGAACAGCCCGGCCCTGCCAATTCGCTTGGCCGTTTCAAGTTCGACCTTCCGAACGGCGACGGAATTTATCTTCACGATACCCCGAAGAAGGACCTGTTCGCCCAGGCTGATCGCGACCTTAGCCACGGCTGTGTACGGCTGGAGGATGCGGAGAGGCTGGCGAAGTGGCTGCTGGGCAAGGACCCGCCCGCGGCGGCCGCGCCCGAGGAAAACCTCCTCTTGCCCCACCCCGTGCCAATCACGATCAGCTACCTCGATCCGCACAGCCAGATGCAGCTCGCAGCGCTTCGGTAGCAGTTCGCAAAAAGGGCGGCCCGGAAACCGAACCGCCCTTCTGTTTCGATCCCGCGAACGGGAAGGGGCCTTAACGCTTCGAGAACTGGAAGCTGCGGCGGGCCTTGGCTCGACCGTACTTCTTGCGCTCGACGGCGCGGCTGTCGCGGGTCAGGAACCCGGCCTTCTTGACAGTCGTGCGCAGCGCCGGCTCATAGCGGGTCAGCGCCTGGGCGATGCCGTGCAAGACCGCGCCCGCCTGGCCCGAGAGGCCGCCGCCGATGACGGTCGCTTCGACGTCATACTGGCCCTCGCGCTCAGCGACTCCGAACGGCTGGTTGATGACGAGGCGCAGGGTCGGTCTGGCGAAATAGACCTCCTGCTCGCGGCCGTTGATGACGATCTTACCCGAGCCCGGCTTCAGCCAGACGCGGGCGATCGCGTCCTTGCGGCGGCCGGTTGCATAAGCGCGGCCCTGCTTGTCGAGCTGCTGCTCGCGCAGCACGGCCTGAATCTGGGGACCCTGGGTCGAGACGCCGTGATCGGAGACAGCTTCTTCCTTGTCGCCCGGCCGGCGGCGAGACGATGAGCGCGCGGGTCGAGCGGGCGGCGCTGCGACCGCATCGGTGGCTTCGGGAGCAGCCGCAGTCTCGGGAACTTCCGGAACTTCGGGCTGAGGGTTCGTCAGTTCACCCAGATCGGAAAGGGACTTTTTGTCGGCCATTATGCGCCCACCTTGTTCTTGCGGTTCATCGAAGCGACATCGAGCGGCTGCGGGTCCTGGCCGCCGTGCGGATGCTCGGCGCCATTGTACAGGTGCAAGGCGCGCATTTGATCACGGCCGAGCGGTCCGCGCGGGATCATGCGCTCAATCGCCTTCTCGAGCACGCGCTCGGGGAAGCGGCCCTCGAGCACCTTGCCTGCGGTGATCTCCTTGATCCCGCCGGCAAAGCCGGTGTGCTTGTAATAGATCTTCTTCTCCAGCTTGCGGCCGGTGAAGCGGACCTTGTCGGCGTTGACGATGACGACGTGGTCGCCGCAGTCGACGTGCGGCGTGAAGCTCGGCTTGTGCTTGCCGCGCAGGATGTTGGCGACGATCGTCGCGAGCCGGCCCACGACGAGCCCATCGGCGTCGATCAGGTGCCATTTCTTCTCGACCTCGGCCGGCTTGGCCGACTTGGTCGTCTTCATCAGCGCCTTCATGGCCTGAAACCTCTTTCTAACGAGAAAAGCGGCTCTCCACGGAGCCGCCGTCGGCGCGCTATTCGCGGCTGAGTGCCGGTAAGTCAAGCAAATCCGGTACTTTCCGGATGGGTAAAATAATACCCTGAACAGTCAATGCGCGGCCGAAACGAGGGGAACGACCAGCCGTAATGCACCGTTTCATCAGCAACACGAAACAGGAGGAATTGTCATGTATATCGGTCTCGGCGGTCTGTTGATCCTCATTCTGATCCTGTGGCTTCTCGGAGTCATCTGACGCCGCGCGATCAGATTTTCTGGTGCAGGTATAATTCGTCGAAGTCGCCGACCTTCCGCAGCCCCTCCCAGTCGAGGACGCGGAGGATTCCGTTGGAAAGCTGGATCAGCCCCTCGCGGCGGAGGGACTGGAGCGTGCGGTTGGTGTGGACGGCCGTCAGGCCGGTCGCGTCCGCGAGCTGTTCCTGGGTCAGCGGAAGATCGAACGATCCATCGCGCCCCGCGCCGGTGCGTTCGAGCCGGAGGGCGAGTTCGCAGAGCAGGTGAGCAATCCTCGCGCGTGCGTCGCGTCGACCGACGTTGACCACCCATTCGCGGAAGATCGATGCGTCGATCAAAGTATCGATCCACATCGCGAGGCGCGCGCTTGCGCTCTTGTCGGTCAGTTCCATCAGCGCCGACCGCGGCACCGCAGCCACCTCGCTATGGTTGAGGCTTTGCACATTGTGGTCGGCGGTCCCGAGGATGCCGTTCTGAAGATCGATGAACTCGGTCGGGATATGGATCGAGATGATCTGACGTTCGCCGTCGCTGAGCAGCTTCTGGCGGTAGGCGAAGCCGCGCAGCAGCAGGTTGCATTCGGTCGTGTGGGCGCCTTCGCGGACCATATAGGCGTCCTTGCCGAAGGATTTCTTCGTGGCGGGGAGCGCAAGGATTGCCGAGCGATCGTCGGCCGACAGGGGCAAGCGCCTCGACCATCTCCGCACCAGCGGCTCCAGAAGATGGGCCTCGGACAAGCGGCAATACCCCCCTGAAATCCTGATCTTTCGCGGGCGGACGCTAGGCGCTGAAGAGAGGGGGGTCCTTAACTGAAATTAATCGGGCGCCACATGTCACTTGGCGGCAAGAGCGATTTCATCCTCGCCAGGCAGGTGCAGATAACGGCGCGTAAAATCCGCGGTGTCCTGAAGCGCTCGCCAGTCGGTGAACTGGATGTTGCGCCGCTGGCGGCTGATCAGCCCATCGGCCTGGAGGCCCTTGAGGACGCGGTTGACGTGAACCGGCGTGAGGCTGGTCGCATCTCCGAGCTGCTCCTGGGTCATCGGCAATTCGAACCCGTCCTTGGAAGCGAGCCCGCGCGCTTCGAGGCGAACCGCGAACTCGCACAGGACATGGGCGATGCGGGCGCGGGCGTCGCGCCGCCCGACGTTGACCACCCATTCGCGCAGAATCGACGCCTCGATCAGCGTCGAATGGATGATGGCGACGCCGATGGCCGGGCGCTTCAGCATCAGCTGCTGCAGCGGCTCGCGCGGGATGTCGGCAACCACCGCGCGGGTCAGGATCTGGATTCCATGATCGCTGATGCTCAGAAACATGTTCTGGAAGTCGATCGCATCTCCGGGGATGCACAAGGCGACGATCTGACGCGTTCCTTCGCCAGTGACCTTCTGACGGTAGGCAAAACCGCTCAAAAGGATGCTGCAGTGGGTCGGCTTATCGCCCTCGCGGACGAGGTAGCTGCCGGGCTCGAGCTTGCGCAGCCGCCGAGGCAGATCGAGGATCGCCTGACGGTCGTCCGGGGACAGAGGCGAATTCGATCCCAGGTCGCGAAGAAACAGGTCGAAAGACTGGTCGGTTGAGATTTAGCAGCTCCCACGCACGATTGGGGCGGGAGCGCTTATTATCTCTCAGTCGCCGATAGCCCGGGTAGCGGCCCGACAATATGGCTTCGATAACATAGATTTGTGCAGCTAGCGATGATTGATGTCACACAAGAGAAAAATAACGCAGATTGTGTCGACTGTTCGATCATGCCGAGCGGCTTTGATTCTCGCCGACGTGGCGAAATCAGCGGCTGACCTGCATCTCGACCTCGAGGTGATGAGACTCGATCGCCTTCACGAGCTCGTCATAACGTGTCGCCATGTCCAGGTGTGAACGGCGGGCGTTGGGATTTGCAGCCTGCATCGCCGCGGCGCGCTCCTCGTGGGCGCGGCGGCTGAAATAAATGACATCGCCTTCCATATCGACCCCCCGGCGCACTCGCGATCATCGCATACCGAGGGCAGCCGGATATCACTTCGCCAACCGGACCTCCGTAACATGGATTAAGCAGGTCATTCACCGTCCCGGCCGCGCGAGCCGCCGCAGATCGAGAGAATTTGAGACAAGTCGTGCGTTGCCTCTTCGGATGATGGGTCCTAGTGGCGTTCATCGCCCGCACCCCAATGAGTTCAGCGAGAGCGTTAGCCCGTGCCGAGACGCGTCAAGGATTTCATCGACATCAGCGAATATACCTCGCTGGATGACCTTATCCGCTACCTGGAGACGATCCGCGACAATCTGCCGGCGGAGCACCAAGCCGAGCTGAAGATTCGCGGCGACGAGATTTTCGGGCGGCGGCTGACCATCACCTATTTTCGGGAGCAGACCCCCGACGAGGTGGAACTCGAATCGCGCTATTCGGGCGAGGACCAGAAGGCGGGTGCAACCATCGAGGACCTGCGCCAGAAACTCGACGAGGTGCCCTACAAGATGGGCAAGGGCCGCTAGCAGTCAGTCGACGCTGGCTTCGACCCAATCGGCATATGGTTCGACGATTCTGTCGATCGGCCAGCTGACCGCGCACGGAACGTCATAGCTGTGCAGCCCGACAATTCGGGCGATGAGCGCGTCGGCCCGATCTTCCGTGGTTTTGAAAATGGCGGCGACCTCTTGCGCGCTCTCGATCTTGCCTTTCCAGTGGTAGATCGAGCGGACCGGGCCGATCAGGTTGACGCAGGCGGCAAGCCGTTCCTCGATGCACAAGCGGCCGATGCGCCCGGCTTCGTCGGCGTCGGCAAAGACCGCATAGACCGACGTGACGCTCATGCGCTGCGCCTCCCGGACGAAAGGCTATGCGCCCCCCATACTGTTGCGGCGAGGAGCAGCGTTCCGGTGGCCTGGTGAAGGAC